>JANQQN010000510.1 GCA_028289325.1 Myxococcota bacterium
GTCGATTGGCCGGTGCTGGTGCTGTACGGCGAGTTCGACTGGTACGAGAGCGAGAAGGCCCACCGCCTCATCGTGGACACCGTCGCTCGAGCCGGCGCCCCCGCACGCCTAGCGGTGATTCCGGCCATGGACCATCATCTGGTGCGCTTCCCCAGTCCGGAAGCCGCCGCGACCGGCGAGGGAGGAACGGTGGCCGTGAGCCCTGTCTTGGCGGAGATCCTGCCTTGGCTGCGGGCGGTCGGCGCATCCGATGACGCCGTAGCCTCGCGTCTCGAACCGGCCGCTACTTTGGCGTCCTTCCACCGTGCCGAACAACTGGTTCAGCGCGCGCTTCGATCGATGGGCGGCATCGAGTCGCTGCAAAAAGCCGGAGGCATCACGTTGGTGGGACGGGGGCGCTCCGACCTGACTTCCCGAATGCAGGGCCAGCGCGCGGATCGAGCCGAATGGGTCTCTTTGTCGGAAGAGCTCGCCATCGATGTAACGGAAGATCGCGTGGCCTACGAGACCCACGCTCGGGTGAACGCTGACGCCGACGAGTGGATCCGCGTCCTGCACGATGACCAAGGGCGAATGCTGATCGTGCTCCGTCTGGAGGGGCGCGCGTTCTGGATACCCGGCGACGAGGACCAGAAACAACGGTACCTGCGCATCGCGCCGCAGCTTCTATTGCAAGAGGCGCTCGACCGTCGGGCGACCCTGCGTTACCTGGGTCGCGACGGCGGTCGTGACATGGTCAGCGTCGGCCTTGCCAGCGGCGACCAAATCACCCTTCGCATCGACGTGCAGACCGGCTTGCTCCGTGGCTTCGAGTACCTGTTGGATATGCCCCTGTTGGGAGACACGGCGATCCGCTGGGAATTCGATGACTATCGCCCGGTGAAGACCCTCGGACCCTACCCGGCGGGTTATCGCATCTACCGCGGTCGTCGCCTGTTACAGGAAGTGCGCTACCAGACCATTCGGCCGGGTACCGAGAGCGCTCGCGTCATGCGGGCGCCCAAAGGGATGAAGATTCCCGATCCCCCGCCTCCACCGTCGGCTTCGAGCCGAACGAAAGCGACCGGGCCCTCCGATCTACCGGAGGTTCGTAAGCTATCCGACGGCGTCTATCTGGCCATGAACGTGCGCGGAGGCTTCCACTCGCTCTTCGTGGAGCTTCAAAACTACGTGGTCGTCGTCGACCCTCCGGCCGGCTACCACGAGCTGCAGATGGTACCGGCGATCGATTGGGCCGGGAACGTCACGTCGAGCTCCGTTGGTCGAAGGCTCCTGAGGGCGGTGCGCAATACGGTGCCCGGCAAGCCCGTACGCTATGTGGTCATCACCCACCATCACGGCGATCACGCAGGAGGCGTCCGACCTTTCCTGGCCGCTGGCGCGACCGTCGTCAGCACCGCCCAGACGCGCTCGGTGATCGAACGGGCGACCCGCAGCCCATTCCGCTTGCAGCCCGACGAGCTCGGACCGACGTCGTCGGTACCGGATATCGAGGTCGTCGACGGCGAGCGAACGATTCTCGACGGGACACGCTCGGTAAGGGTCATCGACGTGGGTCCCAATCCCCACGCCGAGGGCATGTTGGTCGTCTACCTCCCCCAATCACGAATCCTCTATCAGTCCGACCTCTTCATGCCCTCAAAGCGCGGATTTCCGGACCCGGCGCGGGTGCCGGTGATGAGGTGGTTCGTCGATTGGCTGGACCGCTCGGGGCTTCGGCCGGCGCAGATCTACGCCATCCACGGTTCCGCCGAGGTCACGGCCAAACAGCTGGCGAAGATTCGCCGGCTGAGATGAGTAAGACGACATCCGCACTATGGGTTGGCGCAAGTCGAAGTCATCTGCACAAAGGCGCTCCATGAGTTCGTCATCCCGAACCGGAATCACCAAAGGACGTACGAGATGCGCTAAGTTCGACGCATGGTGCTGAGTCGACGGCGGTTGTCGGTCCTCTGCCGGGCACGTGACCGCCTTTGCGAGGAGGACGAGGTCGCGGAGCTGGCGGTCCCCATTTCGGTCTTGGCCGAGGAGGCCGGACTGTCCACCGGTCTGTTCATTCGTGAATTCGCTCGAGTGTTCGGCGAGACTCCCCATCAGCGACGGATTCGGGCTCGCGTGGAGAGGGCGAAGCAGCTCCTCGCGCGCGGCGACAGAGTGACCCAAGTGTGTTTCGAGGTCGGATGCGCGAGCCTGGGGAGCTTCAGCGCCTTGTTTCATCGCAGAGTGGGCATGACGCCGTCCGCCTACCGAGCTCAGGCGCGCTGCGTGGTCCCGGTGCCTGGCCGTCTCATTTCAGCGCTGCATCCCGGCTGCTTCGAACTGATGGCCGCCGCCTGGGAGGTGCAATTTCGGAGAAGCGCGCCGCGCCCGGGTCTGGCACCGTCCCGGGCATGAAGTTCAAACTGGTAGGTGTACACGTCGACGATCAGGAGAAGGCTGCCGCCTTCTACGGAGACGTTCTGGGCTTCACCAAGAAGCACGATATTGACGTCGGCAATGGCTTTCGGTGGCTCACGTTCGTATCGCCGCACGGGCACGATGACGTCGAGCTCGTCCTCGAACCCAATGCAAACCCGGTCGCGAAAGCTTACCAGGAGGGCCTGCTCGAACAGGGAATTCCCGCGACCGCCTTCGAGGTCGACGACGTCGACGCCGAGCATCGCCGGCTGGCGGCCCGAGGCGTGGCGTTCACCACCGAGCCTCGGGTGCAGGGCCCCGTGAAGCTCGCCGTCTTCGCGGACACCTGCGGCAACCTGATCCAGATCTACGAGCCGCCGAGCGAATAGGACTGTAGAGGGCCAAGTAACCGCGGCCCCGCGGAGGAGCACTAGCGCGGCCGTTGGAATGGGGGAAGCGGAGCTCGAGAGCGCCCCGCATATCACTCATTTTGAGCGCCTTCGGTTCTCGCAGAACAACAGATAGTCGCGACCGAACCCTCCGAGGCAGCGATCCCTGCCGGAGCCGCCGTTGAGGATGTCGTTACCCGGGCCACCGAAAAGTTTATCTCTCC
This sequence comes from Myxococcota bacterium, assembly GCA_028289325.1. Lineage (GTDB taxonomy): Bacteria > Myxococcota > Kuafuiibacteriia > Kuafuiibacteriales > Kuafuiibacteriaceae > JANQQN01. The sequence goes on from JANQQN010000510.1 coordinate 3,011, forward strand.
CCTCGTCTCCGAACAACACGTCGTTTCCAAAGCCACCGGTCAGGATGTCGCGCCCCCTCAGACCGCAGATGGTATCCGGTCCGCTCAGGCCAACGATCACATCCCGCTTCTCAGTTCCGACGATCACGTCGGCCCCGAATGTGCCAAACAGTACGCCCCGATAGCGGTTTCCATCCTGAGGGCCGCCCACGATGTAGCCGTCCGCGTCGACGAACACGGTCGCGACTTGGTCGCCACACGTGGGCGCGCGGGGAAGGCTGCGAATGCTGGCAATCCAACCTTCCGTCTGGCCGAGAGGATTGATACCCACGCCGACGAAGGTCTCGCCGTCAGGAGTGACATCGTATGCGGTCGTTAGTGTCCAGCCGGCCAGATCGACGCCGGCTTCCTGCAGAAGGTCGGCCAGGCGGATCATCCCGGTCTGCTCTGTCCAGTAGAAGGCCTCTCGGCCTTCTTCCGAGGACCCAACACCAACAATGACCGAACCGTCAGCGGAGACCGCCTCGGCGGCGGAGAAGAAGTCCCCGCCCGGCAGGTCACCGAGCCCCGACAATCCTCCGACGGTGACCAGCGGAAAGCCTCGGTGAAGAAGAACAGGCTATCGGCGGTGTTCGGGCTGCTGCTTCCGCCGACGACGACGCCCGTGTCACTCACGTCGCTCGCTCGACCAAAGGTGCCGGCGAGCAATCCCAATCCGTGCGCCGTGCCGTCGGCAGCCCAGACCGTGGGTTCAAAGCGAAAGGTCGTGGTGTTGCCGGAAAAGCCGACGGTCGTTTTGCCATCACGCGAAAGGCCGAAGGCGTTGCTCGTATCGTCGCCCGGTAGGGTGCCTAGGTCGGTCATTCCGTCTGCTTCCGTCCATCGGAAGCCGTGGTTGGTCCCACCTCCATTTGGCCCGTCGACTTCACCGAAGCCGACGACGGTTCCACCGTCGGCCGAAACTGCAAACGCTTGCGAGGCGACGCGACCGCCCGGAAGATCGCCGAGGCCGTTCAGGCCGCCGGGTCCCGCGAGTTCGAAGCGGTAGGCCTGGAATGGGGTTCCCCAGGTCCCCGACGCGCCAACCGCCGTATGCCCATCTCCCGAGATGGCGAACCCGGTGGCGAAGTTCGCGCCAGGAAGACGACCCACTGCCGATGTTGTCCCCGTGTCCGCTTGCCAGATCAGGCCGACCGTCCCCGGGCCCCCTCCGGAAGCGCCGTCGAAGGCCAGGATAACCACCGCCCGGCCGTCATCCGAGACCCCGCGGGCTTCACTCACGTCCAACCCGGGGGCAAATCCGAAGCCTTGGAAGCTCTGCGCCGCGGCGTTTGTCGCGAGCGTTGAGGCGAGCCCCATCATGGCGAGATAGCCGGACAGTCTGAACGCATTCATCGTGTAATCCTCCCGAACCGACCCTTCCCCTGGCCATCGTCGCTCCTCAACGCTTGCCGGCATTATGGCCGAAGCATGCGATGGTCATCTCAATGAGCTGCTCTTCGATGCGTCCAGCGCGACGCGAAGCTGTATGGGGTCGGTCATGACGTGTGTGGTGAACAGTCGTTCTGGCTACTCTGTCCCGTGATCTCACACACACATTCTATTTGCAAATAGAGTGCATCTAGACCCGGATGGACAGAGGCAGTCCGTCGCGTCGTTCGGATCAGCATGAACTCAGCCGGATACGGAACGCGTTCTTCAGGGCCGAACTCCGAATGGTCGTGTGGACCTCCGTGCGCTGTACAGGCGCCTCGCCAAGGGGGGTCCGAGTTGGACAACCGCGTTGGCAGCTGCAGGTTCGCCGCAATGACCTCGAGTCTCGCGCGGTCGTGGGAGACCGCCCTTGCCCCGCCGACCTAAGAAAAATGGCTGGGTTGGTGATCGAATCGTCCGAACCTCGGACTACGTCTGCAGGAGAGCCGTTCGCCGCTCAAGGCGCGACGGAAGCAGCACGATGGAATCGAATCGACGCACCTTTGTCACGGGCACCTCAGCGCTCGGACTGACCACCTTCGTGTTCCCAACCGAGCGGACGAAGTCGGTGCTCGGCAACCCCGCCGCCGGTACAAGTCAGGCCACCGCCCAGCTCACGCTGTTGCCATCACGGTCGCGAGCTGCAGATCTTGCGTGTCGCAGCGTTCGACTCGATCGTGTCGCCACTAGTTCTGTATCGAGGCCTGGGAACGAATCTTGCTCGTCTGCGTGTCGATGAAGTTTCGCGCCGATGCGACCAACGTCCGACGTCGGGCGGATGACCACTCGGTCGATCGAGCAGCGCGCCGAGGGGTAGAATCGGCGGTCATCAATCGATCATCGAGCCGCCGCGTCGACGACGGACGCGCCGTTGTCGAAGCCCCGGAGGTTCACCACGACTCGGACTTCGGGCCGCGCGACTACGTCGTGGCCCACGACGGTGACCAGTCGCTATCTCGACTGCATGAGATTCGCCTCG
>JANQQN010000527.1 GCA_028289325.1 Myxococcota bacterium
GAGGTCCTGGGCGTCGTCGATCGACGCCCCGAGGCGGTCGGCGGCGGTCTTCGCGCTCGATGCGCCACTGACGACCGCGCCCAGGGGTGTGTTGATCTCGTGGGCGAGCCCCGCGACGAGGCGGGTCAGGCTGGACAGCTGCACGGCGGCGATCCGCTCCGCCTGCCGGGCGAGCAATCGGCTCCGCCGAACCTCCGCCCGCACCGCGTCGACGACGGTCATTCGCGCGATGCGCGCGATCCCCGCGGCCAGCAACCCGACCAGGACCACCGAGACGAGCCGCCACACCAAAAACGGCAGATGCAGCCCAGGGCCGAGCATGGCGGTCTGAGGGTCCAGGGTCAGCACCGACCGTTCGTCGAGGACGGCCATGGCCAGGGTCGCGGCCTGAACGACGACCAGTGCTCCGGCCACGATGAGCGGATACAGGGGCCGGAGGGTCAACGTGTTGATCATGATGAGGACGAACGCGACGTAGGGGACGTCGGTCTTGGCCACGAACGACGCGGGCACCTCTGCGAAGCCGCCTACGGCGGCGTACCACGAGGCGGGGAGCATGAAGATGCCGAAGACGTCGAACCCGACCCCGATCAGCCCGGCCCGAGTAATGTGGATCCGACGCCGGACCCAGTACAGCGCGAGGCCCGTCGATCCGATGCCGCAACCGGCCAGGGCGAAGGAGCGGGCGACGTCGGCGGTCGATGCAGACGTGAGCGGGATGGCGATGCTCCCGATGACGAGGTACGCGAGCCGCGCGAGGAGGGCGGCGGTAATCCCCCGCGCCTCCCGTTCTTTGAACAGCGCACCGACCCCGGGCTCCACGGGGTCGACGGTGTCGCGGGGCGCCCCCGTCGGGGGTGAATCATCGCCGCCCATCGACCGTCACCGAATCATCGAAGGGTCGGGGCAGCAACTTAGCGCGGCCACAAACTCGTGTTACGAAGGCCGCGATGTCGGTGAAGACCGGTCTCGATCAACTCGTCGCGGAGGATTTCCGCCGACTCCGCGGCCAACGCGTGGGCTTGCTCGCGCATCAGCCGTCAGTGGACACGGCCCTTCGGCCGGCGTGGACGTCCATGCACGCGGCGGGGGTCGAGCTGGGCGCGCTGTTCGGGCCCGAGCACGGCTTCGGGGGCGCGGCCCAAGACATGGAGCACGTCACCGAAGGCCGGGATCGGGTCGAGGGGCTGGACGGCGTTCCGCTGTTCTCCCTGTACGGAACGAACGAAGCGTCGCTGCGGCCCACGCCGGCTCAGCTGGCGGGCCTCGATGTGCTCGTGGTCGACCTGCAGGATGTCGGGGCCCGGTACTACACGTACGCAGCGACGATGGGGTACGCGCTGGAGACGGCAGCGGAGATCGGGCTGCGGGTGATGGTTCTCGACCGCCCCAATCCCCTTGGGGGCCGGGACGAGGACGTCGAGGGCCCCACCATCCGGCCCGAGTTTCACTCGTTCGTCGGCGCGTATCCGATGGTCGTCCGCCACGGCCTGACCATCGGCGAGTACGCGCGATATCTGGTCGGCCTGCTCAAGCTCGACGTGGACCTCGACGTGGTGCCGATGACCGGGTGGTCCCGGACGATGGCGTTCGACGATACCGGCCTGCCGTGGGTGATGCCGAGCCCGAACATGCCGACCCTCGACACGGCATGGATCTATCCCGGACAGTGTCTGCTCGAGGGAACGAACCTCAGCGAGGGGCGGGGCACGACCCGTCCGTTCGAGCTGTGTGGGGCGCCGTATCTGTCGGGGTCGGCGTGGGCCGAACGCGCCGCGCCCCACGTTGGGCCGGGGATCGTGCTACGGCCGACGATGATCAAGCCCATGTTTCAAAAGCACGCCAACCTCGCTTGCGGAGCGGTGCAGGTCCACGTGACCGACCGCTGGGCGGTGCGGTCGATGCGCCTCACCACCGCGCTCATGTGGGCCGCCCATCAGCTCGCTCCCGACGGCTTCGGTTGGCGCGAGCAAGCCTACGAGTTCATCTCGGATCGGCTGGCCATCGACCTGCTTTACGGCAGCGACGGCCCGCGCAAGATGCTCGTGGAGGGCGCCAGCGTCGGCGACGTGGTGGCGACGTTCTCGGAGGACGAAGCCGCGTTTCGGGCGTTGAGAGCGGAGTACCTGCTGTACTGATTGTTGTGACCGAGCGTTCGCCGGCCGCAGCCCTTCGGGGCCGAGCGCAGGCTAGAACACCGACGTAAATCCGGCCGCGTAGGCCTCCTCGAATTCGCGGCTCGCGATGTCGTAGGATACGCCCACGAAGGCGTCGAGCGCCCAGCTATCGGTGAGGTGCACTTGGATGAGAGGGCGCTGCCGAAAACCGAGGGATTGGACGGATCCGAAGGTCAAAACGCTGGCCCGGGCGTTCTCATGGCTGAACCGCACGAACTCCCCGTCGCGGACCAGGTTCTGAGCGTAGCCGATGCCGATACCCAGGGTGACGGCATTCGCGAGGGTGTACGTGTAGCCGAGGCCGATTCGCGCGCGCCAGCTGTCGGGACCGGTGTTCGGGTTGCCGACCTCGTTTCCGCTCCATCGAAAGGTGGAGGCGAATGATATCCCGGTCTGCACCGATGAGCGAGGGTTGAGCCACCACCGCGCGTCGAAGCTCGCCCTCAACGTGCCGCTGAAGAGTGCGCCGTCGACGCTGCTGACGCCGACCCCCCAGCCGGCCAGGCCGGCGGTGACGACCCATTCGGTGCCGCCTCGACGTCCGCCTCGGTACGCCAGGGCCGGGCTGAGAACGTTGAGCGACCAGCGATCGCCGAACCCGTGCACGAGGCTGAGGTCCAACGTGAGGTCGGCCCGGTCGCCCAAGCTGAAGCCGAGATCCGTGGCATCACCGTACCGCCTACCGATCGAGTGGCGAAGGTCCCACCGCCCGTCGGGGACGGTGGATAGGACCGAGGGGCGCGGCTCGAGGTTTCGCACGACGATGCCGTCTCGGCCGACCAGGCGCAGGTCGCCTTCGCGGACGACGGTCGTCTCGTCGGCCGCGACGTCGATCTGCTGGGCTCTCGTTTCGTCGCCGGACTTCGTACGGAGAAGGTAGCGCCCGGGGGCCACCGCGAGTCCCACCGATCGCTTCCCTTGCGGGAGCTCCAGGACAACGAGACCGGTATCGAGGTGGACGAGCTGAATGGGGCCGCGGTCTTGGAGGATGTTGAGCACCGTGGCGTCCGCCGATACGCGGGCGAGCGCGAGATCGCGGCGCCCCCGCAGATTCATGCGAAAGCTCGGGTGTTGGGGCGTCGAGGCCAACATCGCCGTGTCCCGGATCGTCCGCTGCTTCGCGTACTCGTACGCCTCGGTCAGCGTGATCGATCCGTCGCCGTTGACGTCGCCCGCCCCGCGCAGCGCCGCGTTCCAGTGGTGGGTGAAGAAGCCGCCGCGCAACGCCTCCGACTCGTGGGCGTTTTCCAGACCGGAGCTCGAGGCGATGAGCACCGAACCTTCGCTGGATAGGTCGAAGGGCATTTGCACCTCGAATGGTTCGCTGCTCTGCAGCCCTCGGGTCCCGGTCCATCCACCTCCCCGACAGGAGTCGATGATGCCGATTCGCACGCCGACCGCTGCTCTTTCGAGTCGCTTGCGTAGGTCGGCGAACGGAAGGGGGCGCCCGCTGGGAAACAACGACCGTTCGTCGGCGTGACCCGAGTAATAGAACACGAGCATCGACGGCGCGTCGTCATCCGCCAGGTGATCGAGCGCGGCGTCGACGACGGACAGCACGCGTTTTGGCGACGGGTCCAACAGCACGAAGATTTCGTTCGAGTGGAATCCGCCGACCGTGGTCAAGACGTTGGCGACTTCTTGGGCGTCTCGGTGGGCAAAACGCAAGGGCTTACGGCCCACCGAAGGATGCGCCGACATTTGGCCCGGACCAACGGGAAGTACCTCCGGTACATCCCTGCGAGCTCTTCTGACGTCATGATGGCCATCCGATTCGATGATTGGACGACCCCGGCTCCAGAATCCGGCCAAGAAAATCAATTCCCGACCGTCGCGACGGCCATCCGTCGCCCCTCGGCAGGGTCAGGCGGTAGAACTCGGCCGCCCGAGCGCCGCCCGTACCGTCGTGCCGCCTCGTGATGAAACATGGCTGCGCCGGCGAGAAGGAAGCCTCCGTTGCGGCCGGCGGCCCCGCTCGGAAGGCTGGCTGCATCGATACCGTCCACCGACTACCCGGCCTCTATCAGGGCGTGGATCGCGGCCAGCCCGCTTCCGCCGAGGCCGACGACGCAGGCATCGGCCTGAACGTCGCCGCGCAACGGAGGCATCGGAAACGCCGGCTGCTGCCAGTAAGGCTGCTCCAATAAGGATGGGTGGTCACAGGGTGGGCAGTGGTGGCGTCGGGCGTCATCCGCCGCCGCCCCAGCTGCGTGCCCCGATCGGAGCGCGAGCGATCCGTCCGAGCAAGCCGATGTGAGCGCGCTCGGTGAGCGCAGCCACGGACGCGATTAGGGATAAGTCACGCCCGAACCGTCCGTATATGAGGGGACGATGCGCACGAATCTCGCGGCTCCTCTGCTCATAAGCGCCTGCGCGACCGTCGTGGGGCCGGCTTCAGGCGCGCGTTCCGCGCCCGAAGCGGCGGTCGCGCTCGCTCGGCTCCTGGCGCCGCTCGCCGAGCCGGCCAACACCGTGGATCTCGTGGGCTCCGGCGCTTGGCCCGGCGCGCACCTGCGGGAGGACGGTGGGGTGGTTCAGGTGGACTTCGGTCGGTCCGCGGAAGCCCGTTGCGGATTTACCGGCCGATTCACGCTGACGCGCCAGTCGGACGGTACGTGGCTGGTGAGCATCGACGAACTGAGTGACGGGACCCGACGCTATTGGGGAACCGCCGAGGTCGAGCCTGACTCGCAAGGGCTCACCTTGCGCTTGGACCTCGTCGTCCTCGAAGGGACACGAGGCGCGGAACTCGTCGTGTCCGGCCGGATCCGTCGCGTCGAGGGACAGTGGCGAATCGAAGCGATCGGCACTTGGAACGACGGCTTGCGCAAACACCCCGTCCGGGTCGCTCGTAACCTCGCCGCCCAGCCCCGGATCACCTCGCCGCCGCCGACGCCTCCAGGTGGGGACGCCGCGGCCGATAAGTCTCTGCTGTAATGCAGACCGTCGCCTCGCCGCCCCAGGAAGTGGCTCGCCTTCTCGATCCTCGAGACGGGACGATCCGCGTGTTCACTTTTTGGCTCGCTGACACCGCTTACGCCGTCAGCATTCGCGACATCCACTCAGTGGTACAGGACGACCAGGATATCCGTCCCGTACCCGCCGCGGACGGGGGTCTGGTCGGGACGTGCTGGTACCAGGGGGCGCCGGTACCCGTCTATGACTTTGCTCATCGGCTGGGCATGGACTCCGGCCGGCAGGTGAAACAGGCGATGATCGCAAAACTGGACGAAACGGAGCAGGACCACATCCAGTGGCTCGACGCGCTCGAGGCGTCGCTGCGGGACGGGGTTCCGTTCACGAAGGCCCGAGATCCGTCGCGGTGCGCTTTCGGCCGCTGGTACGCGACGTTCACCACCCGCGACGACGTTCTGCGGGAGATCATGGAGCAGTTCAATTCGCCGCACGCGCGGGTCCATAGCCTCGCTGACGAGCTGCTGACCCTCGCCTCGACCGGCCGCCGGGACGACGCTATCGAGCGCTTCAACGTCGAGCGAATGACGACCTTTCGCCGACTGCGGACGCTCTTCGCCGAAGCCCGCGATCAAATCCAGGAGATGTCTCGGACCGTGCTGCTGTTCCTGACCGATGGGCATGCCCCGCGGGTCGGCCTCCGGATCGACGAGATCGACGACGTGGTGAGTTTTTCCGCCGAAGCCTTCGTCCCCGCGAGTCAGGTCCATTTGAAGGTCAATCCCGCTATCCAGGACATGCTGCTCGGCTACGTGAAGGAGGGCGAGCGGCAGGCGATGCTCATTCAGCCGACGGACGCGTTCTGAGCCCTTTTCCGCGCCTGGGCCTTCGTGCTGTGGTCGAAGCGTGGTCTACGACGGCATGGACCGAATCGAATTGGTCCAAGGGGACATCACTCAGCTCTCGGTCGACGGTATCGTCAACGCCGCCAACTCGTCGCTTCTGGGCGGGGGTGGGGTCGACGGGGCGATCCATCGGGCGGCGGGCCCTCGGCTCCTGGCGCTGACCCGAACCTTGGGCGGCTGCCCGACCGGGCAAGCGCGGATCACCCCGGCCTTCGACCTCGAGGCGCGAGGCATCCGCTGGATCATTCACACTGTGGGGCCGGTGTGGGGCACGGATCCCCACGCCGACGGGACGGAGCGGCTCGGCTATCGACAAGAAGATAACTTGCTCGCGCAGTGCTACGTGAACGCGCTCGAGCTCGCCGCGACCCACGGCTGCCGGACCGTCGCGTTTCCGAGCATCAGCACCGGCGTCTACGGCTTCCCCATTCGCAGGGCAGCCGAGATCGCGGTAGGACACGTCCGCGGCTTCCTGGCCCGAAGTGCGGTGCCGGAACGGGTCGCTTTGGTGTGCTTCTCGGCCGCCGACGCCGATGTCTATCGCGAGGTTCTCGAGCCGTTGGACTATCGATCGAGCGTTCTCGTCGAGCTGCCGAGCGGGGGTGGCGACAAGAAATGAGGGCCTCGGCGGTGGTCGACCTCTACCGAAATGAGACGGTTAAAGAGACCGCGCTCGAATGTAGACGCCGGTGCGCCCGGGCTGGGCCGCCGGCGACCGAGGTCCCTTGACCTGTTCCCCGCCCCGCACCGACAACAGGGCACCTCGAGCCGCGCGGTCGGAATCGATCCGACGGACGAGAAAGGCGGCGATCCGCCTTTCTC
>JANQQN010000542.1 GCA_028289325.1 Myxococcota bacterium
TCGCGCCCTCCGCGATGGCGGCCATCGCGGGCGCGGAGGGTCCCCCGTTCGTTTCCGCGCGCCGAGGGTCGGCGGTGTTCCCCCGTCGTGTCGCCCCGCCGACTCCGGCCCTCGTGCTCGCGCGCATCGCGCCCCCCGCGGGTCGGTCGGCGTCCTCGCGGGACCGACCCCGCGCCGTCGCCCCCCGCTTCGGGCCGCCGGTTGGACCGCGGGTCGAGCCGCGGACCGCGGTCCCGCCCCCGTGACGCGCCGTCGCCCGGTTTAGAAGGCAGGTCCGAGGGGAGCGGGCCCTTGCCACGCCGCGCCGCCCCGAGCACCAGCCGCTGAGCGTCGAGCGCCCGCGCCGGCAGCTCGGCGGGAACCGGCAGGTCCGCCGTCTGGTAGAGGGCGGCCAACTCCGCAGGGTTGAGATACCGAAACTGACCGGGTTTCAGGCCCCCGAGCCCGATGGTGGCCAGCTCGGTGCGGACCACCCGCAGCGCGGGGTGCCCAACTTCGTCGCACATCCGGCGCACGAGGCGATTGCGGCCCTCCGCGACCACGATCTCCAGCCACGTCCACCGGTGACCTTCCTCGACGACCTCGACTACCGCCGGGCGGGTCGGGCCATCGTCGAGCGGCACCCCTTCCCGAAGTCGGTCGACCGCGGCTCGGTCGGGGCGGCCCCGGACTTTGACCTGATAAACCTTGGGGACGTGGTACCGCGGATGGAGCAGCCGGTGACTCAGCTCGCCGTCGGTGGTCATCAGAAGCAACCCCTCGGTGTGGTAATCGAGGCGACCGACGGGCAGAAACCGGTACGGCTCATCGGCGACGAGATCGGCCACCGTCTCCCGCTGCTCGGGGTCGGACAGGGTGGTGACCACCTCCACCGGCTTGTTGAGGACCATGGTCGTCGGCGGCTGGCGCTCGCCGACGCTCACCCCGTCCACGGAAACGTTGTCCCGCTCGGGGTCGGCCTTGGCCCCCAAGGTCGTGACGACCCGGTTGTTGACCTGAACCCGACCCTCTTTGATCAGCGCCTCCGCTTTGCGGCGGGAGGCGAATCCGGCTCTGGATAGGAGTACGTGCAGTCGTATTTCGGTCATGCGCCCTCTTCGGCGGCATCACCCGGCGCCGTCTCGGCGGGAGGTGATGCCGGTCCGGACGAATCGTCGCCCGGCTCCGGGGTTGGGCGCGGCGCCAGCACCTGGTCGGTGCTCTTGCGCACCCGGTCGGCCGTCTCCACGGCCTGATCGAGCGCCCTGAGGTCGGGATCGTCGCGGACCTCGACCAGGTTCGACGCCACCGCAGCGAGCTCCGCCACGCTGAGGGACTCGACCTCTTTTTGGTGCTCCTCATCGAGCTCCGTGTATTCGCGGAGGGTGGGGAGCTCGGCCAGGGCGCGCAGACCGAAGAACTGCAGGAAGCTGTCGGTCGTGCCGTACAGGAGCGGGCGACCGACCTCATCTTTTTTGCCCAAGATTCGAATGAAGTCTCGATCGAGGAGATTCTTCAGGGCCGCGCCGACGTCGACGCCGCGAATGGCCTCGATCTCCGGCTTGGTGCACGGCTGACGGTAGGCGATGATCGACAGGGTCTCGAGGGCCGCTTTACTCATCCGCTGGGGCTTCGCGGCCAGAAACCGGCGAACGAACTGCGCGTTGTCGGCCACCGTTCGGAACTGTAGACCGCCCGCGACCTCCTCCACCCGAAACCCTTGCCCCACCGGACGCTCGTCGTCTTCGTAGTGCGTCTTGAGGGCCTTGATGGCCGCCTTGACCTCGGCCTCCTCGGTCTCCGGGTCCTCGATGAGGATAACCTCGACCAACCGCGCGGAAGGCACGGGGTCCGGCGAGGTCAGCAGAATGGACTCGACGATCGAGCGGATGCGGTCCTCGGCCAGCGGCATCGAGGCATCGGCGTTACGGACCTCGGGCCCAGCGGTCAAGTGATCCGCCACCTCCACCCCAGGGCATGTCCGATGCCGGCCCGGTGGAGGCCACCGAAGACTGAAAAAAAGTACAGCTACCTGGCGCGCCGATCGCTATAGTCGGCCGTCGTGGGTGCCCTCGATTTCGCCCATCCCGCGGTACGAGCCTGGTTCGAGGGGTCTTTCGAGTCGCCGACGGGTGCCCAGGCCAAAGGGTGGCCGGCCATCGCCGACGGCCGCTCAACCCTCCTCCTCGCCCCGACCGGCTCCGGTAAGACCCTCGCCGCGTTCCTGGTGGCCATCGACCGGTTGATGTTCAGCCCTGAACCCGAGCGAAACGCCCGGCTGCGGGTCCTGTACATCTCGCCGCTCAAGGCCCTCGGGGTCGACGTCGAGCGCAACCTCCGCGGGCCCCTGGTCGGGATTCGCGCCGTGGCCGAGCGCGACGGCCACGCCCACCGCGAGGTTCGGGTGGGGGTCCGCAGCGGCGACACCCCTAGCGCGGAGCGGTCTCGCCTCGTCCGCCACCCGCCCGACATTCTGATCACCACCCCCGAGTCGCTGTACCTGATGCTCACCTCCAACGCGCGGGAGATCCTGAGGAGCGTCGACGCGGTGATCATCGACGAGATCCACGCGATGGTGGCCAGCAAACGCGGCGCCCACCTATTCGTCTCCCTGGAGCGACTGGAGGCCCTGCGGGGGTTGGCCCGGCCAACCCTGCAGCGCATCGGCCTGTCGGCCACCCAGCGGCCGCTCGACGAGGTCGCCCGCCTCCTGGGCGGCGGGGAGGTCGCCGGGTCCGACGGTCTATGGCGCCCGCGGCCGGTCAACATCGTCGACGCGGGCCGTAAGCGGGCCCTCGATCTCACCGTCGAGGTGCCGGTTGAAGACATGGCCGACCTGGCCGCAGCGCCGACCTCGAGCGCCGGCGACGACTTCGACGACGAGAACGACCTCATCCCTTCCGGCCCGGCGTCGATGGGGGGCGGGCCGTCGATCTGGTCCGCGATCCACCCGCGCTTGGTCGACCTCATCCGCGCCCACCGCTCCACGATGGTCTTCGTCAACAGCCGGCGCTTGGCCGAGCGGCTGGCGGCCGCGATCAACGAGGTCGCCGACGAAGAGCTCGCCCTCGCCCACCACGGCTCGCTGGCCAAGGACCGACGCAAGGCGACCGAAGACCGGCTGAAGCGCGGGGAGCTGCCGGCGATCGTGGCCACCAGCTCGCTGGAGCTGGGCATCGACATGGGCGCGGTCGACCTCGTCATTCAGATCGAAGCCCCGCCGTCGGTCGCCTCGGGCCTGCAGCGGGTCGGCCGCGCCGGCCACCACGTGGGCGGCATCTCGAAGGGGGTCATCTTTCCCAAGTACCGCGGCGACCTGCTCGCATCGGCGGCGGCGCTGGTCCGGATGCACGAAGGCCTGGTCGAAGCGACCTACTATCCGCGCAACCCGCTCGACGTGCTCGCGCAACAGCTGGTGGCCATGGTGTCGGTGGCGCCGACCGACGCCGACGAAGCGTTCGCCCTGCTGCGCCGCGCGGCGCCGTTCGCGGAGCTGCCCCGTGCGTCCTACGACGGGGTCCTCGACATGCTGTCCGGCCTCTACCCCTCGGAGCAGTTCGCGGAGCTTCGGGCCCGGGTCACCTACGACCGGGTGACGGGAACCTTGTCCGCCCGGGCGGGGGCGAAGCGGATCGCGGTCGTCAACGGAGGCACGATCCCCGACCGCGGGCTCTACGGCGTCTTTCTCGCCGACGGGCAAGACAAGGGCAGCAAGCGGGTCGGCGAGCTCGACGAGGAGATGGTGTTCGAGTCGCGGCCCGGCGACATTTTTCTGCTCGGCGCGTCATCGTGGCGGATCGAAGACATCACCACCGACCGGGTCCTCGTCGTCCCCGCCCCCGGCGAGCCCGGCAAGATGCCGTTCTGGCACGGCGACCGCCCCGGACGCCCCTTGGAGTTCGGGCAGGCCATCGGCGCCCTCACCCGACGGCTGGAGAAGGAGACCGACGACGCCGGCGCCCGGTCCCTCGCCGACGCCGGCCTCGACCCCCGGGCGGCCACGAACCTGCTCGCGTACCTGCGAGAGCAGCAGGCGGCGACCGATGAGCTGCCCACCGACCGGGCCATCGTGTGCGAGACCTTCGTCGACGAGATCGGCGATCACCGGGTGTGCATCCTGTCGCCGTTCGGGGCTCGCGTTCATGCCCCGTGGGCGACGGCGGTGGTCGGTCAGCTACGGCAGGAGATGGCGGCGGAGATCGACATGATGTACGCCGACGACGGGATCGTGTTCCGGCTCCCGGAGGCCGACCGAGCCCCGGACATCGAGCCGTTCTTTCCTCGCTCCGAGGAGATCGAGACGCTGGTCGTTCAGACTCTGGCCGATACCTCTCTGTTCGCGGCTCGGTTTCGGGAGAACGCGGCCCGCGCGCTGCTGTTGCCCAAGCGCCGCCCCGGTCAGCGCATGCCGCTATGGGCGCAACGCCGGCGGTCGGCCGACCTGCTCGCCGTCGCTTCCCAGTTCGAGTCGTTCCCGATCATGCTGGAGACGTATCGGGAGTGCCTGAAGGACGCGTTCGACCTGCCGGGCCTGATCGACGTCCTGCGGCAGATCGAGAGCCGCAAGATCCGGATCGTCCGGGTCGCGTCCAAGCGACCGTCGCCCTTCGCCAACAGCCTCCTGTTCACCTACGTCGCCAACTACATGTACGAAGGCGACGCGCCGCTCGCGGAGCGGCGCGCGCAAGCCCTGTCCATCGACCACGCTCAGCTGCGAGAGCTCCTCGGGGAGGCCGAGCTGCGCGAGCTTCTCGATGCCGACGCGATCGATACCCACGAGCGAAGGCTCCAGCGGCTCGATCCCGACCGGGCGATCAAACATCCCGACGCCCTACACGACCTCCTCCTCGCGCTGGGCGACCTTCGTCGCGACGAGGTCGTCGCCCGCGCCGTCGAGGGGGCCGACGTCGACGGGTGGATCGACGAGCTGGTCCGGGCCCGCCGGGTGATCGGCATCAGCGTGGCCGGCGACCGCCGATTTGCCGCCGCCGAAGACGCGGGCAAGCTTCGCGACGCGCTGGGCATCCTGCCCCCGGCCGGGCTGCCCGACGCGTTTCTCGTTCCCCATCCCGAGCCGATGCTGGAGATCGTCGCCCGCTACGCCCGCACTCACGGACCGTTCACCGCCGCCGCCGTCGCCGAACGGTACCGGGTCGGAACCGCGGTCATCCACGCCGCTCTCACCCGACTCGCGGCGCAAGACCGATTGCTTCAGGGAGAGTTCATCCCTGGGGGCCGAGGGGAAGAATGGTGCGAGCCCGAGGTCTTGCGGTCGCTCAAGCGGCTGTCCTTGGCCAAGCTGCGGCGTCAGGTGGAGCCGGTGGAGACCGCGGCCCTCGCCCGGTTCGTACCCGCCTGGCACGGCCTCGTCCGGCCCCGGGCCGGACTCGATGCGCTGCTGTCGGTGATCGAGCAGCTCCAAGGGACGGCCCTCGTCGCATCGGTGCTGGAGACGGAGATCCTCCCCGCGCGGATCAAGAACTACGCGCCGGCCGACCTCGACGAGCTGTTCGTGGCGGGCGAGGTCGTGTGGCGAGGCCTCGAGCCTCTCGGGCCGAACGACGGCCGCATCGCGCTGTACTTGACCGATCACTACCCCGTCTTGGCCCCGCCGATCGCGGCCCCGGAGGCGTCCGATCCCCACCCCGGTGACGGGCTCGATCTCACGAGCCGGATCCTGGCCTTGCTCGACGAAAAAGGGGCGCTGCTGTTCTCGGACCTGCAAGCAAACCTGCAGATCTTTCCTCAGGACGTCGCCGACGCGCTGTGGTCGCTCGTGTGGTCGGGGGCGGTCAGCAACGATACGTTGGCTCCCCTTCGAGCCAAGGTCTTGGCCGCCGCGCCCCAGCAGAAACGCGGCCGAGCCGCGACCCGCGGCCGCCGATTCCGCTCTCGTCGGCAAACGCTGCCCGGAACCCAGGGGCGATGGTCCCGGCTGCCCGACCCGATGCAGGTCGGCCCCAGCGAGACCGAGCGGCGCACCGCCCTCGCCCATCAGCTGCTCGAGCGACACGGCGTGCTGACCCGAGAAGCGGTGGCCGCGGAAGGGATCTCCGGCGCCTTCAGCGCGGTGTACCCGATCCTGAAAGCGCTCGAGGAAGCGGGCCGGATCCGCAGGGGCTACTTCGTCAGCGGGCTGGGCGCGACCCAATTCGCGCTCCCCGGGGCCGAGGACCGCCTGCGAGGCCTTCGCGAACCGAGCCCCGAGCCCGGCGACGCGATCGTCCTCGCGGCCACGGATCCGGCCAATCCCTTCGGCGCCGCCCTTCCTTGGCCCGAAAAGGACGGCGCGCGCCCCATGCGAGCCGCGGGCGCGCAGGTCATTCTGTTCGAGGGTGAGCTCCTCGCGTATCTCGGTCGCACCGAGCAGACCGTGTGGACGTACCTGCCGGACCACGAGCCGGAGCGCAGCGAACGGGGCCGGCGCCTGGCCGCCGCCCTCGCCGAGCTCGCGGAGCGAGGGCGACGCGGCGCGGTCCTGTTCACCCAGATCGATGGCGGCGACCCCCAAGCGTCGGCGTTGGCGCCGTTTCTGAGCGAGGTGGGCTTCTCCTCGTCGTCGCGCGGCATGATGAAGCGTCCCGCGCATGCCTGAAGGCGACACCATTCACCGCGCGGCGCGACGGCTTCGCGCGGCCCTCGTCGACCACCCGCTGCGCGAGGTGTACAGCCCCCTGCCCGCCATCGCTGGCGCCGCGCTCGTCGGACAGGCCATCGTCCGGGTCGAGGCCCGGGGCAAGAACCTGTTGATGCACTTTTCGGACGGGCGAGCGCTGTACACCCACATGAAGATGACCGGCGCCTGGCACGTCTACCGCGAGCGCGATCGCTGGCGAAAACCGCCCCGGTGGGCGAAGGTCATCCTGCACACGGATGCGCTGATGGCCGTCTGCTTCAATGCGCCGGTGGTCCAGCTGCTGTCGGCGGTGGGTCTGAAGCGCCATCCCGTTCTCGCGAGGCTGGGGCCTGATCTGTTGGATCCCGGGTTCCGTTTCGCGGACGTCGCACCGCGGCTGAGGCCCTTCGCGCCGGTCCCGATCGGCGAGGTGCTTTTGCACCAGCAGATCGCGTGCGGCATCGGCAACGTCTACAAGTCCGAGACCCTCTTCCTGTGCGAGCAAGACCCCTTCGTTTGCCTCGAAGCGATCGATCGGGAGCGGGTGGCCCAGATCTACGACCGGGCCCGGACCCTCATGGCCCAGAATATGGGCGGCGGAATGCGGGACACCCGGCGCCGGGAAGGGGGACGCTACTGGGTCTACGGTCGCGCGGGCGAGCTGTGCCGCAAGTGCGGAACGCGAGTCGAGATGCGCCGTCAGGGCGACAGCGGCCGATCGACGTATTTCTGTCGGTCGTGCCAGGGGGTTCCAGGGGCCGAGCGCACCGCCCCCGCGGGCCCTATCCGTAGTCGTCCATGATATCGCCCTCGAAGGACTTGCCGGTGAGCTCGACCCAGATCAACGGCAGGGGCTCGTCGTCCTTCCAGGGTCGCCGCACCCGCTCGGTCGCGGTGGCGCGGCGGGCCTCGAGGGCCTCTTCCTCGGCCATTTGATCCGCCATCTCGCGCTCGATGGCGTTCACCTCGTTGAGGAGGGCCCGCGTTTCGGCAGTGGACGCCGAGATCGAATCGCCGGCGGGCGCCGTGGGTAGCTCGACGGTCTCCGCGTCATCGTCGGCGAGGGCCGATACGCGCTCTACGGTCTCGGCGTCCGTCGGCGAGCGGACCGAAGCCCCCTCGGCCGGCAATTCGTCTGCGCGCTCGGCGCCCGCCGTCTCGACGGTCTTTGCATCATCGGCCGGGGGCGACGGATCGTCGTCGCTCGCCGCGCTCGCCACCTCGGACGTCTCCGGGTCGTCGGCGCGCGACGACGTCGGTGGGTCGTCGGACTCGGTGGCCGCCGGGGCCGGCGCCCCGTCGCTCGCCTCCGCCCACAGCGACGGCCGCGGGGTCATCGGCTCGTCCATGCGAAGCCGAACCAGCTGTAGCTTGGTGCTCTCGAGCACCGCGATGAACGTGACCACCAGCTCCGCTCGGGACACGACCTGCTCCATGAGGTCGATGAGCATGAAACGCCCCCCGCGCGACTGCCCGAAGCGCATCACGAAGTGCATCCGCTCGGCGATATTGAAGCTCTCGTAGGAGATCTCGTGGCGGACGGGCTTCTTCTTGATCATGCCCGCCATCAGCTCCACGAGCTTGAAGATGCTCACCTGCTTGAGCCCCGGATCGAGCTCATCGTCGTCCTCGGCCAACGGGGGCTGGCGAGCGAAGACGTCGCGGCCGAGCTGGTCGCGGCCCCCCAGCGCCTCCGCAGCGTCGCGATACTTCTGATACTCGAGGAGGCGCCGAACGAGGTCGGCGCGAGGGTCGCCCTCGTCTTCGATTTCATCCTCCACCGGCTCCCCTTCTTTGGCCGGCAGCAGCATCTTCGACTTGATGTGGGTCAGGTCCGCGGCCAACACGAGGAACTCGGCCGCGACGTCGATGTCCAGCGCCCGCAGAACCTCCAGCATCTCGAGGTATCGCTCGGTCAGGAATCGAATCGGAATGTCGAAGACGTCGATCTCATGCTTGCGAATCAGGTACACCATCAGGTCGAGCGGTCCGCCGTAGTCGCCGAGATCGATCCTGAACAACGGATGGATCGAGTGGTCGTGGGGTTTGTAGTCCCTCGGAATGCCGACCGGGGTCCGGACGTCGGGGCCGAGGAAGCTGACCACCTCCCGGTACCGCTGTTCCTCTTCGCTCAGCGCCTCGCGAGGAGCCGGGGCATCGGCGCCGGCTTCGCCCGCCGCCTTGTCGCCCGCCGCCTTATCGCCTGTATTCGGGCCCTTTGCCTTCGAGGCTTCGGGCGGCGCGGCACCCCCCCCGCCAGAAGCGTCGACGGTCTCCTCGGCTGCCGGGGACGATTCGGCCGGCCCATCGACCGGCTCGTTGTCGCTGGACGGCGACACGTAAGGGCGTTCGACCACGCCGGCGCGCGGGAGGCAATCGCTTCGGCAGCCTCGAGCGGCGTCAGAACAGGGTAAGACCGATGTGAGTTCGATCCGGAGTCGAACCCGGATCGCTGACAGCGCTTTTCCCCGATGCTACCTCCAAACAGGCGATGACGACGCGCTATCGGGTACCCGGCCGCCCGCTGAACCTCTGCGACGCCTTCGTGGACCGCAACGTCCGAGAAGGGCGAGGGGACAAGGTCGCGCTGATCGTCGACGACCCCGACCGCGGCGTCTCGCGCTACACGTACCGCGAGGTCGCGGCCCTCGCGGCCCAGTACGGCGCCACCCTCCGCGCCCGGGGCCTGGGGCTCGAAGACCGGGTGTTCATCGTCCTTGCCGACGGCATCGAGTGGGTCGGGGCCTTCTTCGGCGCCCTGAAGATCGGCTGCACGGTGATGTTCCTCAATCCCCAGATCAGCGAAGAGGAGCTCGCGTTCTACGTCGCGGACTCCCGATGTCGAGGTTTGGTCACCACGCGGGCCGTGGCCGACCGGCTCCCGGCTGAGCTCGGCCCCCTGCAGGCGGTAGTCGCGGTCGACGATCCGGCGTTCGTCCACGCGGTGTCGACCGCGCCGACCGCGCTCGCCAACGCGCCGACCCTCGAGGAAGACTTCGTCATCTGGCTGTACTCCTCGGGCTCCACCGGCGCTCCCAAGGCCGCCGTCCACCGCGCCTACGACTTCATCTACAACGTCGAGCGTTATCCGAAAGAGGTGCTGAGGATGAGCGAGACCGACGTGACGGTCTCCGTTCCCAAGCTGTTCTTCGGCTACGCGACGGGAAGCAACCTCCTGTTCCCGTTCTACTTCGGCGGCACCGCGGTGTTGTTTCCCGACAAGCCCACCCCCGACCGCCTGTTCGAGCTGGTCGATCGTCACGACGCCACGATGCTCATCAACGTGCCCACGATGATCGCCCAGATGGCCCAACACTGGGAACACGCGCCGGCACCGCCCCGCCTGGGGCGGCTTCGGGTGCTCACCAGCGCCGGGGAGGCGCTACCCCCCGAGCTGTACCGCCGGTGGATGGACGGCCCCGGGGTCGAGATCCTCGACGGGATCGGCAGCGCCGAGATGTTCCACGTCTTCATCTCCGCACGCTTCGGGGAAGTGAGACCCGGCAGCCTCGGTCGATTGGTCGACGGCTACGCGGCCCGCATCGTCGACCCCGACGGCCGGCCGGTGGCCACCGGCGAGATCGGCACCCTCCACATCCGCGGCGGCTCGTGCGCGGCGTTTTATTGGCAGCGCCACGAGAAGTCGCGCACCACCCTGCAGGGGCCGTGGTGTTTGACCACCGACCAGTTTCGGCAGGACCAAGACGGCCACTTCTATTTTTGCGGTCGCGCCGACGATCTGATGAAGGTCGGCGGTCGTTGGGTCAGCCCCCAGGAGATCGAGGACGCCCTCACTCGACATGAGTCGGTGGCCGAGGCGGGCGCGGCTGCGTTCGAACAGGCCGGCCTGATCAAACCGATGGCCTTCGTTCGCCTCCGCCCCGAGTACCAGGCGTCGCCGGAGCTCGCCACCGCCTTGTCCCATCACGTGGCCGAAGTCCTCGCGCCCTTCAAGGCCCCGCGCTTCGTCGAGTTCGTCGACGCCCTCCCCCGCGGCGACCGCGACAAGCTCGACCGCAAGCGCCTGCGGACGATGGCCGGCGAGGCCGCGAACCGGGCCGGAGACCCCACATGAAGCTCGCCGACCTCACGTTCCCCGCCGCCGAGGCGATCTTAAAAACGGGGGCGGTGGCCCTGTGGCCCACCGGGGCCACAGAAGCCCATGGCCCCCACTTACCCCTCAGCACCGATGTGATCATCGCGGAGGAAACCTGTCGCCGGGCGGCGCCCGCGGTTCGCGCGGAACTGGGGCTGGCGGGGGTGGTCCTGCCGCCCCTGGCGTTCACGGTGACCGATTACGCCGGCCCGTTCGCAGGAACGATCTCCGTGCCCAAGGCCACGACCGTCGCGTACGTGCGCGACGTTTTGCTCGCGGTCGCGGATCAGGGATTTCGGGCGGTATGCGTGGTCAACGCCCACCTCGAGCCCGACCACCGCTTTGCGCTGCGCGACGCCGTCGACGCGGCGCGGGCTTCGGCGCGCTGCCCCCTCGCCCTCGCTGACCCCTGCGATCGCCGGTGGGTGCCCACCCTCACCGAAGAGTTCCAGTCCGGAAAATGCCACGCGGGCCAGTACGAAAGCTCGCTGGTGCTGGCCGCGCGTCCGGAACTCGTCGACGAGCCGGTCCGCGTCGAGCTCGCCCCCGTCAACGTCGACCTGCCCGGCCAGATGAAGGCTGGCGCCCGAAACTTCAAGGCCATGGGCGCCGACCTCGCGTACTTCGGCGACCCCGGCGCGGCGTCGGTGCGGGAGGGCGACGCCACGTATGAGAAGCTGGTGCAGATGGTGGTCACGATGACGAAAGAAGCCCTGGCATGAGCGACGACCTCGAGGCCGCGCTGACCGCCCAGCTCGCCCACACCCTCGACGACACCGACTTTCCCGGCCTCGGCCAGCGATATCGGGGCAAGGTCCGCGACGTCTATCGAACCGGCGAACGACTGGTGGTGATCACCACCGACCGGGTGAGCGCCTTCGACCACATCCTCGGCACTGTGCCTTTCAAGGGCCAGATCCTCACCGAGATGGCCAAAGCAGGCTTCGAGACGACGGCGGACATCCTCCCCAACCACGTTCTCGATCACCCGGACCCCAACGTTCTCGTCGCTCGGCCCTGCCGCCCGTACCCGGTGGAGTTCGTCGTCCGCGGCTACATCACCGGGTCGCTGTGGCGCGACTACCAGTCGGGCGCCGCCGCCGCCTACGAGCTCGACTTTGCCGCCGACCTGAAGAAAGACCAGCGATTCGCGCGCCCCATCCTGACCCCGAGCACCAAGGCCGAGCAAGGCGCGCACGACGAGCCGATATCCAAGCGGGCGATCGTCGAGCGAGGGCTGATGACCGCGGCTCAGCTCGAAGCGGCCGAAGCCGCCGCCCTCGCCTTATACAGGCGGGGCGTCGAGCGCGCCGCCGATCGCGGCCTGATCCTCGTCGACACCAAATACGAGCTGGGCGAGGACGCGGACGGCCGCCTCACGGTGATCGACGAGATCCATACCCCCGACTCGTCCCGGTACTGGCGGGCGGAGAGCTACCCGGCGCGCTTCGAAGCCGGCCAGCCGCAGGCTATGCTCGATAAAGAGAACCTCCGCCAGTGGTTGATCGACACCCATGGCTTTTCAGGTCACGGGCCCCCTCCGCGGCTGTCCGATGATATCCGCGTTCGCCTCGCGGCTCGGTATGCCGAGCTCTACGCCCTGATGGTCGGCCGACCGTTCACCCCCCAGGGCGGACCGGTCGGGGCCCGGATCCACAGGAACCTGCGCGCGGCGGGGTTGCTGGCGGACAGCTGACCGCGCTCTCGCGCTGACGGCTGACCGCGCTCAGGCGCTGACAGCTGACCGCGCTCAGGCGTTGAGGGCGCGGTCGATCAGCGCGTCGACGTGAGCGAGGTGTCGGTCGAGATCGAAGCACGCTTCGATCTCCTCCCGACTGATCTTCTCCATGAGCTGCCCGTCGGCCAGCAGCGCGGAGCGAAGATCGACGCCTTCGTCCCAAACCCGCATCGCGTTGCGTTGGACGATCTCGTACGCCTCCTGTCGGCCGAGGCCCTTGCGGGTCAAAGCCAGCAGCACCGGCTGCGAAAAGACCAAGCCCTTCATCTGCTCCAGGTTCTCGCGCATCCGATCCGGGTAGACGACCAGGCCATCGATGACCCGGGTCATCCGACGAAGCATGAACACCAGGGTGATGGTGGCGTCGGGGGCGATGACCCGCTCCACCGACGAATGGGAGATGTCCCGCTCGTGCCACAGCGCGACGTTCTCGTAGGCGGCCTGGGCCCACCCGCGCATCAGGCGAGCGAGCCCGGTGAGGTTCTCGGTCAGGATCGGATTGCGCTTGTGAGGCATCGCGGAGGAGCCTTTTTGGCCCACGGTGAATGGCTCTTCCGCCTCCCGCACCTCGGTCCGCTGCAGGTGGCGAACCTGGACGCTGAACCGCTCGACAGACGCGGCGATGGTGGCCAGCGTTCCGAAGAACTGCGCGTGACGATCGCGGGCGACGACCTGGGTGGCCACCGTTTCCGGGGTGAGCCCCAACGCGGCCAGGGCGTGGGTCTCCACCGCCGGGGGCAGGTGCGCGTTGGTGCCCACGGCGCCCGAAATCTTGCCCACCCGGATCTCGTCGGTCGCCGCATCGAGGCGGCGACGGTTCCGGAGCAGCTCCGCGTACCAGCTGGCCATGACCAGCCCAAAGGTGATCGGCTCCGCGTGGATGCCGTGGGAACGACCGATCATGGGCGTCCGACGGTGGGCTTCGGCCTGGCTGCGCACGGCGGCCATCAGTCCGTCCACCGCCCCTCGGATCAGACCGGCGCTCTCGACCAGTCGAAGAGCCAGTGAGGTGTCGAGCACGTCGCTGGAGGTCATCCCGAAGTGCACATGGCGGGCGACGGGGCCCGCGACCTCCTCGAATGCGGTCAGGAACGCGATGACATCGTGCTTGGTCGTGGCCTCGATCTCCAACGCACGGGCCGCGAGCCGATCCGGGTCGACGCCGTCGGCGGCCCGGCGGATCTGCTGCACATCGTCGGCGGGCAGCAGGCCCGCCTCGGCCATCGCCTCGCACGCGGCCACTTCGACCGCGAGCCACGTCTTCACCCGATGGCTCTCGGACCACAGGGCCCCGATATCGTCGGGGGTATAACGGGGGATCATCAGCGGGTCCTTACACGAAGTTCATTCCGATCGCCCGGACAACGCGCGCCCCCTCGCCGATTCCTGCCCCCTCGCCCGCCGCCCCGTGCCGACCGGGCCCAGAGCTTGCCGACCGCGGCCTTGGGGTCGAGGTCGCACCGTGGGGCCTTGGCTGCCGCTCACTGAGGCGCGGTACAGCATCGGAAACCCAGCTGCGTCGATGACCGCTCCCCGGCCACTGCGCGCCGGGCGCCG
>JANQQN010000548.1 GCA_028289325.1 Myxococcota bacterium
CGGCGCCCGCCAAGGCCACCAGCCGCTCGACCGTATCGAGGGAAGAAGCGAGCTCGAGGCGGGTCTGCGTCTGAGCGTCTGCGCCCCGCGCGATGATGGACACCACATCGTCCGGACAGGCGGCGCTGACCTTGATCGCATATCGGCCCTCTGGGTCGGCCACCTCATTGATGGCTCGTTCCCCGATCTCCACCAGGATGTTTGCCCCGGGAAGTGCTACCCCCGAAAGGGTGATGGCGACAGTGGCAAGGCGGCCTTCGCCTTCGACCGAAGCCTGATCATTGGCCCACGCCGCGAGGACCATGGCCGTGGATGGATGCGGCGGGTTCTGTTGATCCAGGCTCATCGTCGACTCCTACCGGTTCGGTCAAGCTGGGTTGCCCGTGCTAACGCCCTGATTCAGGGCCTACTCCGGACCATTACGGGATACCGTAACGCCCTCGCGCCCCTCCCTCCTGGCGTCCCCCCGAACGCCCGCTGACGGCTTATCTTCGTTGAGAGCCCCCCCAAGACGAGCTCAGAATTCCCGAAATCCTCGACCGATCTATCGCGGTCGTGCACGACAAGACCTGCTTCGCCGTCAGCGTTCCCTTCGCGCAGATCGGAAGGTAGCCGAAAGGTCAGTCGTCGACGATTTCACGGGATTGCGGCCGATTTCGCGCGGATTACAGTATCTCGGGTGATTTGACGCCCCGGTTGGGGACGGGCAGCATCAAGCCCGAACCATCTGGAGGAATTGCAATGAGCCCTGCCCATCCTGTCGGCCCACCATCCATAACTCAGACTCCCCATCGGCATGTCTTCGTCATGCTCGGCGACCAGACCCTATTCCTTTACCACCAAACGATGCTCCATCAGGAGCTGCACGCGTTTCAGCTCGTCGTCGAGGCCCGGCTGGCTCCGGACGAAATGCGCCAATATCGGGATATCCGAAAGGCCCAAAGCGCCAACGGTCTGCTGTTTTTCGCGAACACCGATGAGGATCGGTTCGCCCTGCCCGACCTTCACAACGGAAGGACCACCACCTTCGTCGGAAATATCTATACGACATTTCCGAACGAGCCTTCCACGGATCTCGTTCATCCCAACAACTATCCGTGGCCATGGAAAGACGACCGAACGGCATTGGTTACGAACATGAGAATGGAAGTTGTGCGGTCGGTATACTTTCGCCGATTCGACGCCGGCATGGGTCGACCTCAACACTTGACCTATCTCTTGTTCGGAAAAAAACAGGAGGCCCATCTGTGCCACCTACAGATCGCGCCGCCGGACTTCGACCATGTCGCAACCTTGACCCGTGCCCCCGACTGGCTGCCGCCCACGCTGCTCGAAGCGGGGGTCAGCGTTAACTTTCCTCTCCTCGACGACCGACCCGCACGGACCACGGACCCCCTCGCGGGTAAGAAACATCACGTCGTGTGGTACTCCGGAATTCCCGACGCGCACACCATCGAGTTCGAGCGCACCTGGTGGTTCGAGACCTGGGTGACCAATCCCTTCACCCTCGGCGACGGCGGGGGCGGCCACCACCATCACCACCACCATGGGCCCGGGGGCTCTTCATGACGTTTAAGCGCCGGCCCGTCGCCGACCTCCCGCCGCAAGACCGACTGCCCACGAAGCCCGGCAATCAGTCCCTCGGGGCCTGGTTTCTGGGTCCCAAGGCGGAAAACGAAGCGCTGCTGCTCGACCTGGTGACCTCGGCCGTCAAAAGCCACAGTCAGGATCGCCGGCGGCTGTTTCCCGCCGATCCGCCGTGGCTGACCGAGCAGATCCGCCAGACTCAGACGTTTCGCAACGGTCTGCGCCTGCTGAGATCCGAGACGAACAACCTGCTCGCGCGGCTCGACGGGTCGGTGCCGTTCTACAGCTACCGGTATCAGGCCCACATGGCGTGGGACGTCACCCTCCCGGCCATGATGGGGTACATATCCGCGCTCCTGTACAACCAGAACAACATCGCGGCCGAGGGGGCGCCGGTCACCACCCAGCTGGAGATCGAGGTCGGCCGAGACCTATGTCGGATGATCGGCTTTCCGAATCCGGATGCCGATGGCAGCGACCGGGACCGGCTTCCTCCCTGGGGCCACATCACCTCTTGCGGCACCGTGGCCAACATGGAGGCGATGTGGTCCGCGCGCAACCTGGTTTACTTTCCGCTCGCCGTGCGTCGCGCCGCGGACGACCCCAAGAACCCCGAGCTCGCGCCCGCGCGGGACCTTCCCGTGACCTACCGGGGCCAGGCGAGGCCGTTGGCCTCGCTGACGGACTGGGAAGCGACCAACCTCTCCGTCCGAGAGGTTCTGGACATCCCCTGGCGTCTCGAACAGCAGCTGCCGCGATCCGCCGTGCTAAAGATCGAGCAATACGGCCTGCAACAGCTCGGCGTGCAGGCCATCCCCGGCGACTGTCGCCCGGCGGTGTTCGCATCGGGAAGCATGCACTACTCGTGGCCGAAGGCCGCGGCCCTGATCGGAATCGGCCGGGGAGCGGTGCGCGCCTTGCCCGTCGACCTCGAAGCGCGACTGGACGTGCGGCGGCTCGAAACCGAGCTCCACCGCATCCTCAAGGAGAAGACATCGACGGTAGTGATGGTGGTCGCGATCGCGGGCTCGACCATGGAAGGCGCGGTGGATTCCGTCAGCGACATTTTGCGGCTGCGAGAAGAGCTGCGGGGTGACGGCCTCGACTTCATCGTGCACGTCGACGGCGCGTGGGGCGGCTACTTCACCTCCGTGATCCGCGAACCGGACCGAATGGAGTTCACCGGTGGCCCCCGCGAAGACGGCCAGCTCTTTTCCGAGACGCATAAGCCGATCCTCGCCCTCAACGACCACGTCCAGGAGCAGATGAGGCTGCTCGGGGAGTGCGACAGCGTGACCGTCGACCCTCACAAGTCCGGCTACTGTCCGTTCCCGGCCGGGGCCTTGTGTTACCGAGACCGCCGAACGCGGAGTCTGGTGACCTTCACCGCGCCGATCGTCCACCGGGTGCAAGACGATCCGGTCGTCGGCATCTACGGGATCGAAGGCTCGAAACCGGGTGCGGCCGCCGCTGCCGTCTACCTCAGCCACCGCGTTCTTCGCCCCGACCGCACCGGCTACGGCCGCCTTCTCGGTCGGTGTACGTTCAACGCAGCGAGGATGTACGCGGGGCTGCTCACGATGGCCACCGAAGACGACCCCTTCCGGGTCGTACTCATCCAGCGCACCCCGCAGGAGCGCGCAGGACGCCCGGCGGAGGCCGATGTCGAGATCGCTCGCCAGCTCATCGTTGGCCGCACGAATCTCGAGATTCTGGAGGACCAGTCCGCGATGTCGTTCCTCGCCTCCTTGGGGTCCGACACCCTGATTCTGACCTATGCCGTCAACTTCAAGCATCGCGACGGCACCATCAACACCGACCTCGGGCGCTGCAACCGGCTGAACGCGGTGCTGTACGAGCGGCTCAGCGTGCGCGGTCAGGCCGGCACCACGCCCAATGACGTCCCGTTCATCGTCACCGGCGGAGAGATCGGGGACCGCGAATACGGCGAAGGTCTGATAGACTCCTTCGTCCAGCGCTTGGGGCTGACCGCTACCCGCGCCGAAGGCCACGATCGCAAAGTCGACGTCTTGGTCTCGACGGTTATGGATCCCTGGTTCACCGACACGGAGGACGGCAACATGATTCCGCGGCTCATCACTTCACTTCGTCAAGTCATCAATCAAGAGGTCGAACGGCTGCAAAGCGAGGTGTCGTCATGACCTCGCCCGTGGAAGGCACCGCGACCGCATGGAAGCCGATCGTGGTCGACGATACACCTTCGCACTCACCCACCATCACGCCCTGGACCATCGTAGTGGGCTTCGGTCACCCCGATCTGCTGGAGATCCAGGCTCAAAACGCCTACCTCGGCGACCGCGCGGCCTGCGCGTTCTGCCTGACGTCTTTCGACAATGTGGGGCGTAATCGACTCAATCGTTTCTACTGCGATAACTGTGACGCGTGGGTGCGAGGGAATCCGGGGCAGGCTCTGTTGACGCTGCCCGCGTTGGTGGTCGACGTCCCCGACGCGCCCCAGATTCAACGTGACCAAGCGGACAAATGGCCGGCTCTCGCCCGTACTTTCGCGGACGAGGTCAGCGTGACCATCCAGCGTAACTTTGGCTTCGTGATGAACACCGGGGGAGCGACGGTCCTTGCGGTGTTCCCGCCCGGCTTCGTGCCCCGCAGCATCGTCGAGCGAGAGCCCAACCAATTCGACGATGCGACCTACGCCAAACTCCTCGAGGCGTCGGGGGAGAACGCGGTCACTGCGGCGCGGGAGCTCACCGAGCTGTCGCCGAAGGTCTTTGACGGCGACCGCATTCCGTTCTCGGTGGGGGTCCATACGGACGAGACGGTGCTCTTTTCGGTGCAGGGTCCGACCGGCGACAACCGACTCGCCGACTCCGGGGCCATCGGTTCCGCCGCCGTCGACTATCCGGTGGCCATCGACGTCGCCGGGCGTTCGATAATGATCGCGTCCGAGCTCAGCAAGAACGCCCCCCTCGGTCACGCCCTGGTGACCCAGGCGACCGACGAAGTGCGACATGCGACGACCGGAGACTACGTCGGTCAGCGAACCCAGGTCGGCCCGCTTCAGATCCGGTCCATCTCCGAGGCGGACGCGAGGCCCCGCCGCGCGAAGCTATCGCTCGCACCACCGCTGCAGCCCAACGATGACGCGGGCCCCGCGCGCGTCGACGACGTGGAGCTTCACTTCGGCGTGAGCCTCGACGAAGAACACGTGACCTGCGGTATTCGAATCCGGAGCCGAGATCGCCTCGAACTCGGCGCCCGCGCCTTTCACGAGCTCCTGCTGTTCCTGGCTCGAGCTCGACTGGCCGACGCCGAGGCGGGGGTCGAAGCGGCCGAGCAAGGCTGGCGTTATCAAGACGATGTGGCCAAGGATCTCGGTATCACGCCCTCGCTGTTGAACATCCACGTCTTTCGGGCCCGGCAGCAGCTCGCCCAGCTGGGCATCGAAGACGCGAACGCCCTCGTCGAGCGACGGGCGCCAACCAAGCAGCTGCGCATCGGAGTCTCCCGTCTGGGAGTCAATCGACCGTGAGCGAGGCGATCGTCTCCACGGAGTGGCTCGCGGCTCGGCTCGACGACGATCGAGTGCGGATCCTCGACGGCTCCTGGTACCTCCCGAGCGAAGGCCGCGACCCGCGGGCAGAGTTCGAAGCCGGCCATATCCCTGGCGCTCGTTTCTTTGCCATCGACGACATCGCCGACCGCACCTCGAACCTCCCCCATATGCTGCCCTCGGCCAGCGCCTTCGCGGACGCGGTGGGCGAGCTGGGCATCAGCAACGATGACCGGGTCATCGTGTACGACGGCGCCGGGCTCTTCAGTGCGGCTCGCGTGTGGTGGACCTTTCGCGCGTTCGGACACGACGACGTCGCGGTCCTCGACGGCGGCTGGCCCCGGTGGACGCAGCAAGGTCGGCCGGTCGAGACGGGTTCCGTATCCCCCGCGCCCCGGACCTTCCGCGCCGATATCCGTCCCTCGCTGATCACGACGCTGGATCAAGTTCGGGCGCACAACGGGCAGATCGCCGACGCGCGGGGCGCGGGTCGGTTCGAAGGCACGGTTCCCGAGCCGCGGCCCGGCCTTCGCTCCGGACACATCCCCGGCAGCCGCAACCTTCCCTTCGGCGCGGTCATCGAAGACGGTCGACTACGGCCCGCGGCGGCGATTCGCGCAGCGTTCGAAGCGGCCGGGCTCGACCCCGACCGCGAAGTGGTGACGACCTGCGGATCCGGTATCACCGCCTCGGTGCTGGCGCTCGCATTGTTCACCGCGGGCAACGAACGAGCCTCGGTGTACGACGGGAGCTGGAGCGAGTGGGGCGCCCGGAACGACACCCCCGTCGAGACCGGGCCCGCCGCCAGAAGCGACGACTGACCCCCGGACCGCGCCCGACGACCTACCGAGCCCAGCGAGGATTCAGATCCGCCGGTTCTTCGACCGCCGGCCGCTTGGCGATCGCCCCCACCAGGTTTCGGCGCAGGAGGGTCGACGCGGTCAATACCCCGCCAAACAGGGCGCCGCCGACCCCCGCCGAGGCGATGTCCGCTCCCGTGAGATACAATCCGCCGACCGGCGTCGCCGGGCGCAGCCATCGTTGGCGGAAGCGATCCGGTGAGTGGGCGAGCCCGTACAGCTCGCCGTGTTGATAGTTGGCGAACCGCTGCGTCGACAGCGGCGTCGACAGCTCAACGTGATCGATCGCCGCCTCGAGCTGGGGGTGTTCGACGTACAGAGCCGCCAAGAGCTTGTCCGTCAGCTGGCCCTTGAGCGCCTCGTAGTCTTCGCCTCGGTTCTTCCACGGTCGGTCCCGCCACTGTTCGAACCACGGCCAAGGCGCCAAGGTAATGACTTCCACCGTCGAACGCCCCGGGTGGCGACGTTCGAAGTCGGGGTCTTTGGCCGACGGAAAGGACATGTACGCCACCGGCAGCGGCGCCTGGGGATCCGCGGCGAAGTCGGCCACCGCACGGTCGTGGTCGTCATGGGGGTACTGCCAGACGTTGGTCTTGCTCAGCCCGAGTTCCGCCGTCGTACCCCGAAACCCGAGGTACAACGATGCGTGGCCGACGGACGGGGCGATGGTGCGCGCTTGGCGGTCGAGCCCGTGGCGATCAGTGACCTCGCCGGGCAGCAGGCGTTCGTAGGTATTGACCACCCCGGCATCGCTGACCACGGCGGGGGCTCGCACCTCGACCCCGTCGGCCAACCGAACGCCCACCGCGCGGCCGCCGTCGACCAGGACCTGGTCGACTTCCGCCGAAGTGACCACCGCGCCCCCTTCCTGCTCGATGACCGGCAGTATCGAGGCCGCGATCTTCGACGAGCCGCCGATCGGATAAGCGGCGCCGCCCAAGTAGTGATTCGCCACCGTCGAGTGCATGAAGAAGCTCGACTGAGCCGGCGGGAGGCCATAGTCGCCGTACTGGCCGCACAGGACCGCGATGAGCCGACGATTGCGGGTCAACTCGGATAGGACCTCGAGCGTCGTCCGCCGCGCGAAGCGAAGGGTCGGATACCTCAGGGCGCCGCCCGCGATCGCCGACAGCGGGCGGGGCAAGACCTTCTCTCCGAAGAAGCCTCGCGCCGACCGCGCCGCGGTCGTGACCCGCTCCAGATACTTGTCGATGGCCGCGCGCTCTTCGGGAAAGTACCCGACCATCCGGTCCCGCCACGCTTCGCGCCCGGCGACGAAGTCGTATCGGTCGTCGCCGATGACGATCGTGTCATAGACCTCCCCCATGTCGGCCCACCACAGCGTTCCGTCGGTGATGTCATCGAACGCGCGGCGAAGAATGGACCGCGGATGCATCTGGCCAATATAGTGTACCCCCACGTCCCACTCGTATCCGGGCCGACGGAAGACGTGGGTGTAGCCGCCGGCGGTGTAGTGGCGCTCGAGAACGAGGACTCTCTTGCGGCCGTACTTCGCGAGCAAGGCCGCGCAGGCAAGACCGCCGATCCCCGAACCAACGACGATGACGTCGTACGGCCCGCCGATGCCGTGTTGCTTGTACGAGCGCCCGATTCTCACGGCGCCATCCTCGCTTGGGTCCGGTTGTTGGCCAAGGCGAAAGACCGACGTCGCGCGCCGAACGGGTTGCGGAATACGCGCAACTGTACGAAGCGAGAAGGAGGGTCTGTAGACCCTGAGGCCAGCCATGCCCATCGATGTCGTTTTTCTCGAACCGAGTTTTCCGGCCAATCAGAAGCAATTCGTTCGGGCCCTGCACGCCGTCGGGGCCCGGGTCACGGGCATCGGTGAGCGACCGAAGGCCGCCCTCGACGGCGATGTGGCCCACTGGCTGTCCCACTACGAACAGGTCGGCAACGTGACCGACGTCGGCCAGGTCGGGCGAGTGATCGAGTTTCTGCAGGAGCGCATCCGCGTCGACCGCCTAGAGGCGGTGATCGAAGCCCACGTCATGTGCGCGGCCAAGGTCCGAGAAGCGTTCGACATCCCCGGCACCAGCGTCCGCACCACCTTTCTCTGTCGCGACAAGCCGGCCATGAAGGAGGCCTTGCGCCAAGCCGGCATCCCCTGCGCGCAGTCGATCGGATCCGAAGACGCCGACGAGATCCTCGAGTTCGCGAATGCGGTCGGCTTTCCGTTGATCGTCAAACCTCGCGATGCCGCCGGCGCATCAGGAACGTTTCGCTGCGACAACGCGATGGAGCTCGCGCAGACCCTTCAACGCTGCCGAGTCGGGGCGGGGGGCAGCGTCGCGGTCGAGGAGTTCATCGAAGGCCACGAAGGCTTTTGGGACACCCTGACCATCGACGGCCAGGTCGCCCACGAGTTCGTGTGCCACTACTACCCCAGTGTCCTGGAGGCGATGCGCACCCGCTGGATCAGCCCCCAGTTCATCATGACCAACCGCCTCGATCAGTCCGGATACGACGAGGTGAAAGCGATGGGTCGGAAGGTCATCGAAACCTTGGGGATCGAGACCAGCGCGACCCACATGGAGTGGTTCTTCGGCCCCAAGGGTCTGAAGTTCAGCGAGATCGGCTGCCGCCCGCCGGGGGTCGGCGCGTGGGACCTCTACGCCGCCGGCAACGACTTCGACATCTACCGGGAGTGGGCGATGTCCGTCGTGCACGGCCGCGCGAGCCAGATCCCGTCCCGTCGATTCTCGGCCGGCATCATCGCCCTGCGACCTCAGGCCGACGGCCACATCCACGGCTACGAAGGTATCGACGAAATGCAGGCCCGGTTCGGCCGATGGGTGATCGACGCGCATCTTCCGTCCCCCGGAACGCCGACCCAGCCCGTCGAGGCCGGGTACATGGCGAACGCGTGGGTTCGGATGAAACATCCGGACTACGATGAGCTGCGTCGGATGCTCGATACGGTGGGCCAGACGGTCGCCGTTCGCGCAGGCTGAGCCCGGGACAGGCGGCGACATGACCAAGCCGATGCGGTACGCGGTTCTGCTGGGAACTCAACGCTTCGAAGTGACATTGGATAGCCTCGTCGCTTCGCTCAACGACGGTCGGCCGATGGCCGCAGTGACCTGCGGGTGGCGGGAGCGCGAGCCCGAAGACGAAGCGCTTCGCAACCACGTCGGCGTCGAGCTCATCAACCTCAACCTTAGACGACGTATGGAGGAGATCTTTCGGGTCGACGTGGAGCTGGCGGAAGCGCATCGCCACCGCCAGCAGATCCTCCGCCACAAGCAGGAATTCTATCGAATTCGCATCCAGTTCGCGCTCGAGGCCCACCGGGTCATTCAGAGCCGCAGCGCCCCGGCCGAGGTCCACAATGTGGAGGAGGCGGTCGCCCTGGCCGCCCTTCAGACCCTCGACAGCTATCACCTCGAGAACTGCATGGACATCATGCGGCGCTTCGAGACGGAGACGAATCTATTCGAGCGACCCGAGGTCAAGCGACACCGAGAAGAGATCGCCGGCATCATGCAACGGTGCAGCTCGCTGGCGATCTCCGGCGGCCATGTCGCTACGATCATCAACCGATTGCGGTTGTTCGGACTGTCGGGCTTCATCGACGGACACATCGTATACGCGTGGTCCGCGGGGGCGATGGCGATCTCCGATCGCATCGTGCTGTACCATGACAACCCTCCTCAAGGCCCCGGCGCGGCGGAGATCCTGACCGAAGGCATGGGCTGGGTCCCGGGCATGGTCATTCTGCCCGAACCCGAGAAGAGGCTCCGCATGACCGAAAGTAATCGGGTGAGCACCCTCGCCTCCCGATTCCGCCCCGCCCGCAGCCTCGCATTCCCGGGTGGTGCCCACCTCGTGTGGGACGGCGAACGCATCACCGAGTCCTCCGGCATCGTCGAGCTGGGCATCAACGGCCGCATCACGCCCTTGGAGACGTCGTGACCGTCAAGCTAGCCATTCAAGAGCTGATCGAGCGAAAGCCGAGCCAGGAAGAAGTCGACGCGTGGGTCGGCGCCCGCAAGTTCCCTGTCGTCGAAGGCAAGGCCGCAACTTTCATCTGGCGCGGAGACGCCGATGAAGTGAAGCTGCGGCACTTCATCTTCGGTCTCGAGTCCTTCCAACCCCTCGCGCGACTGGAACACACCAACCTTTGGTACCGCACCCTCGAGATCCCGCGCGGTTCGCGAGTCGAGTACAAGCTCGAGATCGTCCGCAACGGCCACGGCGAGTGGATCGAAGACCCGCTGAACGACCGGCGCGCCCGCGACCCGTTCGGGGCGAACTCGGTGCTGGAGGGAGAAGGGTACGAGGTCCCCTGGTGGACGGTCTACGACCCGGGCGCCGGGCGAGGGACTTTCGAACCCCTCGCTCTACACTCCGAAGCTTTCGGGGCCACCCGCGGAGGCCAGCTCTACAGGCCGGCTCGCTTCCGCGAGTCTCAGCGCTACGACTTACTGGTCGTCCACGACGGCACGGACTACCTACGGTACTCGGGCATGGGTATCGTTCTCGATAACCTCATCGACTATAACGAGATCCCTCCCCTCATCGTCGCGTTCATCGATTCCCCCGATCGCCTGAGCGAGTACGCCGGTTCCAGCGTCCACGCGAAGTTCGTGTGCGAGGAGCTGGTCCCCCATCTCGAGGCGACCCTTCCCCTTCGGTCGACCCCTCGCTCTCGTTGCCTGATGGGGGCCAGCTTCGGCGGGGTCGCGTCGCTGGCGACCGCCACCTGCTACCCGGGCTTCTTTGGCCGGCTGTTTCTTCAGTCCGGGTCCTTCGCCTTCACCGAGATCGGCGCTCGCAACCATCGGGGCCCGGTCTTCGACCCCGTGGTGGCGTTCATGAACAAGTTTCGAGCCGACCCCAAGGTCGTGAGCGAGCGGGTCTTTTTGAGCTGCGGCACCTACGAGTCGCTGATCTACGAGAACCGTTCGCTCCTACCGCTTTTGGTCGACGCGGGCATGGAGGCAAAGCTCGTGGAGGCCAGGGATGGCCACAACTGGGAAAACTGGCGGGACCGCCTCCGGGAAGGCCTTTCGTGGCTGTTACCAGGTCCCTTGATGATGATTTACGAGTAGCGAACTATGGACGTCGTACGAAAGATTGGCCTCTCCCTTGGCGCAGATATCTGCTGGCCGGCTTGTTATGAAGCTCTGATGCGAGAGCTCGACCTGAAGATCAAGATGGGAGACGAGACCATCAGCTTCGACGTCGAACGCGTAACCATCGAGCCCTTCGATCTTCAGCAACCGGTGAAATACGACCTGGTCATCGACCGGCTGACGCACTGGTACCACACCAGCCGCGAGTGGATTAAGAAAGCCATCTTGCTCGACGACCTCTACGTCTTCAATAACCCGTGGTCGCTGCAGTCGATGGAGAAACACACTTCGTACTGCGCGATGATGCGGCTGGGGATGCCGATCCCCGACACTTGGCTTTTACCGCCCAAGTCCTACGACCCGTCGCCAGACCTGAGCCCGACCCTCACTCGCTACGCCCGACTGTTCGATCTCGGCCGACCCGGCGACGCCATGGGTTATCCGTTGTTCCTCAAGCCCTACGACGGCGGTGGCTGGCGATCGGTGGTCAAGACCAATTCGGAAGCCGAGCTTCGCCTCGCCTACGAAGAGAGCGGAACGGAGGTGATGCACGTTCAAGCCGCGGTCCATCCCCACGACTGCTTCGTGCGGTGCATCGGCTTCGGGCCCCAGGTCCGTATGGTCCGCTACGACCCCGGCCAGCCTCTGCACGACCGCTACACGCTGGACACCACTTTCCTACCCCCCGATCAGGCGGATCACCTTCGCAAGATCACGTGGACCATCAACGCCTTCTTCGGCTGGGAGTTCAACAGCTGCGAAAGCCTCCGCCAAGACGGGGTGTGGTATCCAATCGATTTTGCGAACCCCTGCCCCGACTCGCAAGTCACCTCGCTGCACTACCACTTCCCGTGGCTGGTGAAGGCGTATATTCGATGGAGCGTCTTCTGCGCCGCGACCCGACGCCAGATGAAGAAGAACCTCGACTGGGAACCTTACTTCGAGATCGCGGCCAGCGACCGAAACTACGAAGAGAAGCTCGAAGCCTACGCCAAGCTCGCGGGCGACTATTTCGAAGCCGACCGCTTCGAAGAGTTCTGCCACCAACACCTCGGCCATCTCGACGAGGTGGCGTGGGAGTTCTTCAGTTCGATGGAAGCGAAGCGCGCGGTGCGGGCGAAGACCGCAGCCATGTTCCCGACCCACGAAATCGATCTATTCACCGAGCTCTTCTGGGGCCGGATTCAAGACTGGCGCAACGACACGGCCAGCGGAGCCAAGCAAAGTGTTTCTCAAGGGTAGATGGTACTCCGACCGACTTCATACCGAAGTCACGATGGCCCGGTGGGGCGTATACGGACAGCCGGTTTTGGTCTTCCCCACCGCGGGCGGAGACGCCGAGGAGATCGAGCGTTTCCAGCTGATTCACGTCCTCGCCCCGCTGCTCAAGGCCGGGCGAATCAAAGTATATTCGATAGACAGCGTCGCCGGCCGGGCGTGGTTTGCCCGCGAAGGCAGCGTCGAGCACCGGATGTGGCTGCAGAACCAGTTCCATCAGTACGTTCGCCATGAGGTCGTGCCCGCCATTCGTCAGGACTGCCAAACCGACGACATTCCGATCTGGGTGACCGGCTCGTCGATCGGCGCCTTTCACTCTGTGGCGATGGTGTGCCGGTTCCCCGACGTCTTCACCCGCGCTCTGGCCATGAGCGGAACCTACGACCTGCTACGTTTCGCGGAGACCAACCATTTCACCCACGACTACTGGGTGTCCTCGCCCCTTCACTTCGTGCCCGCGCTGCGCGGCCCTCACCTCGAAGTGCTGCGCCGCCGCTTCATCGTCCTCGCGTCCGGTGAGGGGCGATGGGAAAACATCGGGGAGAGCTGGCATATGGCGCACATCCTCGGTTCCCATGGCGTCCCCAACCGGGTCGACCCGTGGGGGCCGCAGTGGGATCACGACTGGATCACCTGGCGAGAAAAGCTGCCGCAATATCTATCCGAATGGACGTCACAGACCGCCAGCGCCAGCGTAGGATGAAAGCGTAGGACCGGACCCCGCGCCGCGCGCGCGGGCCCGTCATCAGGCCGAACGAAGATCGACGCTAATATACTGAAAGCCCTGGGCGGGCGGTCGAGAGTCGAGAGCTGACAACCGTCGACGCGAGGCATCGCCAGTACTGAATCCCGAGTAACCTCGAGCGTTTGAGGCGCAGCCTCGCTGGAGTCTAGCGGCGTCCTGTTCGCTTGTTGAGCTGTTCGAAGGTGAGGACTTCGTCGTGGCCCAGAACCACCGCTGCGCCCGAAGCGCTGTTGCTCTGCAGCGCGGCCGCACCGGCGCCCGGTAAGACGTACGGGTCGGCGGCGGCGAAGTTGACGACGTAGCCGAGGTCCTGAAGGCCGGCCACAGTGATCACCGACAGCTCGTTGAAACCAGGGCTCAGGAAGCCGGTCATCAGCTCGGTCTCGAACGTCGCTTCGCGCCAGTGGCCCTCTCGGGTGCCGGTGCCGCCGGTGTTCGCAACCGGCACCGTGTCCTCGAGGGGGAAGCCGGCGTCGGTCAGCAGATCCTGATAGTTGGCGATCCCCGCCGGGGCCAGGTACCGGGGGTCGTAGCTCGGGTCGCCGGGATCCGCGCCCTGGGCGACGGTCCCGCTCAGGAATCCGTTGCCGGACCACAGCGTACCAATGCCCAACACGTGAGCCATCTCGTGAAGGATCACCGCCCGCAGTGCGCCATCCGCCTCCAGGTTCTCGATGTCCGCGAGGTCGAACCGCATGATGCCGTAGACCGGGAGTCCGAGCAGCGAGCCATTGGTGCCCGCGGGTCGAATGATGCACGGCCCGGCGCTGCCCAGAACCGCGCCCGGTCCGTCGATCGGCTCGCCCGACGCGCTGATAACCACGTCATCAACGAAGCCGTTGAACGGCGGCTCGCCGACGCACGAGTAGTCCGCAGGCAGGACGCCGTCACCGGCCGTGACCTCAGGCCCGACGTCGTTGACGATGATCTCCGCCCACCGCTGCGCGGCGTCGGTGAACGCGGCCCGCTGGCTCGGCGACAGGTTGTCGTTGGCGAAGACCACCACGATGTTGAAGGCGTTCGGATCGTCGATAGCGATGGTGGGGAAGGCCTTGGCCTCGGCGCTTCCACCCGCATTGGTGACGGTGAGGGTCACCGTGAAGAAGCCCTCGGCATCGAACGAGTGGGTCGCCGAGTTGAAACCGCCCGCCTGGCAGTTGGCGATCTCCTCGACCGTGCCGTCGCCGAAGTCGATGACGCAGCTGATCGCATCGGTGCTCGAGGCGAAGAACTGGTACTCGATATCCTCACCCGGCGCCGCAACCCGCAGGCTTTCGGTGAATACCTCGATGGCCGGGGGCTCTCCGGGCCCCGGGGGCTGACGAGGGGTGATGGTGTTGGTGAACGTTCCCGCGTCGCCCGGCGCGAACGAGCTGGTCACCAGCACGAAGTCGGTCTGCCCCTCGAGGAACAGCGCAAATCCCGACTGGCGGTTCGTACCCCCGAAGTCATCGTTACCGGCGACGAGGTTGGCGAGCGGATTTGCGGGGTCGAACGGTGCTCGATAGAGGTGCAGATAACCATCGTAGTCCTGAGCGCTCAGGAAGTCGTAGAAGCCGGTTTGGTCGGTGGTGAACGCAAACTCGTCGAAGAAGAACTCCCCGTTCGCGAGCGCTGGGCCCCCACCTTCAGGGCGCTGGAACACCGGCCCACCGACGGTGGTACCGTCATAGGAGATCTGCCCGGGCGGGGGCGGCGGAGGCGGCGGCAACGGCTTCGCCCAAAAAGGGCTGGAGCGAGTGACTCGCCGGCGCGGAAAGGTTGCGACGGGGGTCGGCGAAGTCGCGGCCGGATCCTCGAAATCGATCGCGGCGCGAAACACCTTGCCATCGTCGGCGAACGTGAACTCTGCGCCTTCTGCGCTCAAGTACGGATGCTCGGCCGTGGTGTCGATGAGGAACTCGCCGAAGACGCCAAAGGCGAGGTCGAGGCCGACGACGGTGTCGACGCCGTTGAAGGTCTCCTTGAACAGCAACCGAGACCCATCCGCGCTGGCGCTCGGGTCGAGCAGTCCGGTCGTCGCGCCGGGCACACCGGCGTAGGACACCGCGCCTCCGGAACCGTCGGACGCGAAACGAACGATGATGGGCGCGCCGAAGAACATGTCCGCGATCTCGTCGTCAGTGACGAAGTAGACGTCGTCACCGCTTCCGCTCACGGAAGGGTCGTTTTGCACGATGGGGTTGCCGCCCAAGGTGATGTTGAAGGTGGTCGCGGTGAGCTCGCCGGTCTCACGGTTGAGCTGGGCAACGACGTGATTCGTCGTCCCCGTGACCTCATCGAAGCTCCGCCAAGCGTGGGTCACCCCGTCGAGAGACATGGAGACATCGGTTTCGTCGAAGTCGGTGCGAGGAAGCGCGACGACCTCGCCCCGGCCGCCGAACAGCTTGCCCTTTACGTCGAGAACGAAGACGTCGAAATCACCGGCCTCGGTCTTGGCCGAGAACGTCACGAGCTCCCCGTCTTCGCTCACGGCCACCGAGTCGATCTCGCGGTCGCCTTTATAGATGACCCGACCCGGAATCGGGAGCTTCCCGACAGTAGCGAGACGAATGGTATAGATGGTGCGGCCGAAGAAGAAGAACTTCTTGCGCTGGTCCACGTAGGCAATTCGCCCGAGATCCGGCTTCTTGCCGCGGCCGAACAGCGACGGCGTCGAGGCGCCGGCCCCGTCGACCGAACCCGCCGAACGGCCCAAAGAGCTGCGGCTGGGCACCTTCGCGAGCGTCGACGCGGTCGGCGCATCCAGGGATAGCGATCGAATGGACGTAACGACGGACGCTTCGGCCGTCGCGCGCGTCAAGTCGCGGTCGGTCAGCATCGGCGCATCATCGCCACTGCCGGTTGCGGTGTTTTCGTAGGTCAAGACTCCGGCCGCGACGATCGCGCCCAGGACGACAGAGTTGCGTAGCAGTCCCCTCACGGATTACCTCCTAAAACTGCAAGCTAGATTTCAGAACGATCTTCCTCGCCAGCATCCTTGCTTAGCGAGTCGGATCGACCCGGCTGGTTAGCACACCCGAATCCCAATCAGAAACTGGGGATCCCACGCGCGGAACCGAGCGATCGCCCGAATCGGACATTCATTATGATGAGTAGAAAGACGACCGGGCGTACATCGGCTGCTTTACTGACCAGACCGTGGGAACCGAGAGGCGGTCTCGCCATCCGGCCTCGGCATCGGGCGCCGTTAGAGCGTTAACGCGCGTCGGTAGAGTTCCTCGTAGACCGACACTTGTCTCGCCCAAGTATAATCTTGTGCCATTCCATTGAGCTGGAGACGGCGCCACGCAGTACGATGCGGCCAAACCTGCAACGCTCTGTTGACCGCGGCGGCGAGACTGGACTCGCTGAGAAGATCGAAAACGAACCCTGTTCCCGCGCCGGTGACCGAATTGAAAGGCTGTACGGTATCCGCGAGCCCTCCCGTCTTACGTACGATGGGCACCGTCCCGTAGCGCAGACTGTACATCTGATTGAGTCCACACGGCTCGAAGCGGGAGGGCATCAAGAACAGATCTGCGCCCGCTTCGATCATATGGGCCAGCTTGTTGGAAAATCCGCGGTAAAATGAGACCTGCTTCGGGAACCGGCGCTGCAGCTCCATGAACTGGCCCTCGTACAGATCCGCCCCGCTGCCGAGCACGACGAGCTGAAGCCGACCTGCGGCCAAAAACGGCATCAGGGCCCCCGGTACGAGCTCCAAACCTTTCTGCCACGTCAACCGGGACACGATACCGGCCACCGGTACGTCCGCTGAATAGGGAAGCCCCATCTGGGTGAGCAGGTCCCGCTTGTTCGCTTCCTTGCCCTCCAAAGAGGCCGCCGAGTACTGCTTCTTGATGTCGCCGTCGGTTTCTGGATTCCACTCATCGGCGCTGATGCCGTTCAGGATCCCCACCACCGTCGACCGCCGGGCCCGCAGGAAAGGTGCGAGCATGCCTCCTCCGAGGTCCGTCTGGATCTCCCGGGCGTACGTGGGGCTAACGGTGGTCACCGCCGTCGCGTACATAATCCCGGTGAGCATGTAGTTGATGACCCCGGCGTTGAGCTGGTCCTGATGGAACAGATGCGCCGAGTCTTGCAGTCCGGTGTCGGCGAGCGTTTCGGCGCCGAACACCCCCTGATGGGCCAGGTTGTGAATGGTAAGAACCGACCTCGTATTGGGGAAGCGGTTCTTGTCCCATGACAACCTGGCTTTCAAGATGAGCGGCAGAAGCGCGGTTTGCCAGTCGTTGGCATGAACGATGTCCGGCGAGAAACCGAGGTGCTGGCATGCGGACAACGCCGCGTAGCACAGCGCGACGTAACGAAAGTGTTCGTCGGGATCCTCGGTGTAGACTCCGTCTCGGTCATATAGGCCAGGGCAGTCTATGAAATGGACAACGAGGCTCGACTTCGGAAGCGTGGCCGTCTTGACCCCGAAGATAAGGGTGTGAGGGCCGACCTTGATCTCGACTCGGTCGAGATCATCGACGGGGGTGAACACTCGGTCCGGGGTCCGCGCTCGGCGATACAAGGGAGCGAATACACGAACTTCGTGTCCGCGCCGATGCAGCTCTGCGGGCAACGCGGCACTAACGTCGGCAAGGCCTCCAACCTTGGCGAAAGGAGTGATCTCGGCGGTGACGAAAGCGATCTTCACGGATGACTCCGCGCCTCGGAAGGCGGGAGCTTTGAAGTCCTCCGATCGACCTCACGGGGTCAACCGTAGTACACACGAATGGCGCCGATGACCGTCTTCAGCGCCGACCTCACTACGTCCGTGTCGGGGTGACGGACCAGTATGTATCCATCGCCCTCGTACGAATCGCTCTTGGGCGCGCCCAAGCTGGGTAGCTTCGCCTCGACAATGAGATCCCCAAGCTCATCTTGGACTCGCCTAACCCCGTCGACCGCGATGACCCGGCCATGACCGACCCCCCGCAGAAACGCACAGCCGGTCGCATATTTTCGGGGCCATGGTCCGTCAAAAACGTCGTCGATCTCCGCCCGCGCCCAGGCCCGATACACGCTCGTGTCGTGAGCAAGGCCGG
The DNA here is from genome assembly GCA_028289325.1 of Myxococcota bacterium. Lineage (GTDB taxonomy): Bacteria > Myxococcota > Kuafuiibacteriia > Kuafuiibacteriales > Kuafuiibacteriaceae > JANQQN01. Next base: position 18,135 of record JANQQN010000548.1, read on the forward strand.
TCAGGCGCACGATATTGGCCCCCGGAGGCCGAGCCGCGATCTCCCCGATGGCCAGACTGCCATCCGGCCGCCGGAACCATTCCATGTGGGTCACGCCCGACCGAAGCCCGAGCGCCTGTACCGCTCGTCGTCCGATCGTCTTCACCTCGTCGAGATCCGGCGAGTCGATGTCGCGCGGAGCCAGCACCGTCCACTGAATCCATGGGTTCTCGACGACCTCGAGCGGTGTCGGCGAATAGTCGGTCACCGACATCATGCGGACCTCTCCGCCGACGGTGACCGTCTCCAAGCTGTGCTCGCGGCCCACGATGAGCTCCTCGGCCAACAGCTTATCTTCCGGCCGGGGCGCCAACCCACGCACCGCCGGCTCGAGCTGCTCGGGCCGGATCACCCGCGCCGTCGCCTTGCACCCTGCGCCGGCCGGTGGCTTCAGAATGATCGGTAGTCCCACTTCGCGAACGAAGTCGTGGGCGTCGCTCATGGTCGACAACAACCGGTATCGGGCCGTCGGCAACCCCACCGACCGCAGGGCCTCTTTCATCCGAGATTTATCGCGAAACCGTTCGGCCGCGCCGATCGTCAGGCCCTCGACGTTGAAGTGGGCACGAAGCTGAGCGAGGTGGAGCTGAATGTGCTCCAGGATGCCCACGATCCGGTGAACGGGTCCGAATCGTTTCACGTACTCGGAGATCGCCTCCGCCTGTTGGTCGAGGCTCAGCGGGTTCTCGATGCGGACGACGTGGTCGAACAGGCCGGCGTCATCGCCGCCCGGCGGCGTATGAACGACGCCGAGGAGCCGAAGGTCGCTCAGGGTCCGCGCCGCACGAACGAAGCGGAGGGTCGTTTCAGCGGGAAACGGGGCCACGAAGACGACGTTGCGCATACCCCTGAGTAGCCGACCGCAGCCGGAGAATCCATCCGGGCCCGTCGGTCGCGCGAGGACTCAAGTTTCACTATCATGCCCGCCATCGACGTCCTGTACTTGGCACCGACTTACCCGCCCGAGATGCGGCAATACGTCCGAGGGTTATCCGAGGTCGGCGTCCGCGTGTTTGGTGTCGGCGATACGCCCAAGCACGCGCTGCCCCCGGACGTCGCTCGCCACCTCTTTGCGTACCTCGAAGTGCCTCGATTGCTCGACGAAGCGGCGGTTCTGCGAGCCTCGACGGAGTGGCTGCGCGGCCGCCACATCGACCGGGTACTCACCAACTGGGAGCCTTTGGTTCTGCTCGCGGCCCGAATGCGCGACCGCTGGGGCGTCCCCGGGATGTCCGAGGACGTCGCACGGGGCTTCCGGGACAAGGAGCTCATGAAATCGCGGGTCGCGGCGGCCGGACTTCGGGTCCCACGCGCCCATCGCTGTCTGACGGTGACCCGCGTCCGCGAGGCCGCGGAGGAACTCGGCTACCCCTTAATCGTCAAACCGATCGCCGGCGCGGGCAGCGCGGACACCTATCGGGTCGACGATGCGGCGGCGCTAGAGCGAGTCATCCGCGCGGTGGGCCATGTGCCGGAGGTCAGCGTTGAGGAGTTCATCGATGGCCGAGAGTTTACTTTCGACACGGTCTGCATCGAAGGCCGCCCGGTCTTCGAGAACGTGGCCGAGTACCTGCCCCGCCCGCTCGTGGCCCGGAGCATCGAATCACTCAGCCCGGTGATCATCACCGTCCGCGATCACTCGCAGCCGCATCTCGCCGCGGGCCTCACCCTCGGGCGCCAGGTCCTCGATGCGCTGAAGATGCACGACGGCTTCACGCATATGGAGTGGTTCCTGACGTCGTCTCAAGAAGCGGTCTTCGGGGAGATCGGCGCCCGACCCGGCGGCGCCCACCTCGTCGACCAGATGAACTTCACCTGCGACATCGATCTGTTCCGGGAGTGGGCCCGCGCCGTGTGCTGGCATGCGTTCGAAGCGCCCACCACCCGCAAGTACAACGCGGCGATCGTGTTCAAGCGTGCCGTGGGACAGGGCCGCATCCACGCGCTCGAGGGTCTCGACGGATTTCGGCAGCGCGCCGGTCACTGGTTGGTCGCGGACCAACTTCTCCGCCCCGGCGCCCCGCGCCGAAACTGGAAGCACACCTTGATCAGCGATGGCTTCGTGATCGTTCGCCACCCGGACTGGGACGAAGCCAAGCGCCTCGCCTTCCACGCCGCACACGACATCATGCTCAGGGCCGGTTAACGGGTCCCGGTCCGGCGAAGCCGGCCCACCCGTCTTCGCTCGCTGCGCTCGCTGCGCTGCCTTCGGCCTTGCTGGGCGTTCGGGTCATGCAAGCCGGAGACGGCCCACCCGTCTTCGCTCGCTGCACTCGCTGCGCTGCCTTCGGCCTTGCTGGGCGTTCAGGTCATGCAAGCCGAAGCCGGACCGGGACCCGAAGACCCCCGGACCGGGACCCGAAGACCGCAAGCCGTAGGCGCGCAGCGAGCCATCAGCGAGCGAAGACGGGTGGGCCGGCTTTGCCGGACCGGGACCCGAAGAATTGGCTTCGGTTTTCGCCTATGGACCGCTAGAGTCCGCGCGATCATGGCGACGGCAGGCGGCGGTTCCCGCGAAACCTTCTCGAGCAAGTTGGGCTTCACACTGGCCGCCGTCGGCTCGGCGGTCGGCCTCGGCAACATGTGGCGATTCTCCTACATGGCGGCCGAAAACGGCGGCGCCGCGTTCGTCATGCTCTACATCTTGATGACCGCACTCGTCGGCTTGCCGGTCATGCTGGCGGAGATGACCATCGGCCGCGGCGCCCGTAACAGCCCGATCAAGGCCCTCGCTCACTTCGGCGGCACGGCCTGGCAGCCACTGGGCCTGCTGTTCGTGGCCGCGGGCGTCATCATTCTGTCGTACTACGCGGTCATCGCCGGCTGGACCGCGCGCTATGCGGTGGAAGGCGTGGTCTTTGGGTTCTTGGATCCATCGAAGTCCGCGGACTACTTCACGCAGATCGCGAGCGGCCCCCAAGCCGCGATGTGGCACGTCGCGGTGATGATCGTGGCGTCCAGCATCGTCGTGGGCGGCATTCGCGGCGGCATCGAGCGGGTCTCGCTGATCCTGATGCCCGTGCTCGCCCTTCTTATCGTGGGACTCGCCATCTACGCGTCCACACTGTCGGGTGCCGGCGAGGGCTACACGTATTACTTCTCCACCGACTTCAAAAGCATCCTCAAAGCGGAGGTGCTTCAAGATGCGGCCGGGCAGGCATTCTTCAGTCTCAGCCTCGGAATGGGCGCCATTCTGACGTATTCGAGCTACCTGTCGCGTGACCATCACCTGCCCAACGAGTCGCTGATGATCGCGGTGTCCGACTTCGGGGTGGCGTTCATGGCCGGTATGGTCATCTTCCCGATCTTGTTCGCCTTCGGCCTGCAAAACCAGGTCAGCGGCAGCACCCTCGGCACCCTGTTCATCACCCTGCCCAGCGCCTTCGCCCACATGGGCGGCGCGGGGCGAATCATCGGGTCGTTGTTCTTCATCGCCCTGCTCGTCGGCGCCATCACCTCGATGATCTCGCTGCTGGAAGTCGTGGTCTCGTCGGTCATCGACACCCTCAAATGGCCGCGCAAGCGAGCGGTCGTTGTCGCCGCCGTTTGCATCACCCTGTTCGGCCTTCCCGCCGCTTTCGACATCAACATCCTCGGGCTGATGGATCAGATCGGAGGCAACGTGATGCTGGTCTTCGGCGGGCTCATGCTGTCGCTCTTCGTCGGTTGGGCGATGCCGGACGCCATCGATGAAGTCAGCGCGGGGACGTCGGGCATCAAATGGTTCTTCCTGTGGCGCGGGCTGCTGCGGTTCGTCGTGCCCGCCGTGCTGCTGTTCGTGATGTACTTCCTCATCGTGGGCACGGTGAACATGATTGGAAACATGTTCGGTAGCTGACCGCGGATCGAGGCCAAGGACTTGAGATCTGCCGGACGAGAGCTGCGTGTACGCGGCGATCCTCGGCAGGCAGCAAGGACGGCGATTGGAGGTTCCGAGCCTGGAACTGGATCGGAACTTCCGGATCGCCGTACTACCGATTCCCGATCACCTTCTTGCGCGCCGCCTGCAGGATGGCCATCCGCGCCCCGTCGCTCTTGGCCAGCCTTCGGAGCTCCTGCTTGGAGATGTGGTCGAGCATACGAATGGCGATCGGGGGCGGGGTCTTCGGATTGCGGACCAAGGCCAGCGCGATCTCCGGTCGCTGAAACCATTCCCGCCGCTCGGCGATCGCCTTCAAGACCTCCACGGACGTGGTCGCGGTCTTCGCCAACGTAGCGACCTCGTCGAGGCCGAGCCTCGGATTCTTCAGCACGTAAAGATGGAGCGTCTTGTCGTGGTCTCTGATGATCTTCAGGCGATCTTCTTTGGTTCCCCGCAGCGCCCGTTGAATCTTCTCCGCCTTGCCCCCTGCCGCCGCGGCGGTCGGCGTCGCGGGCGCAGGACGCGCGGGGGCGAGGTCGAGATTCTCGTGAACCGGGTCCTGATCTCCGTCGTCACCGCCGCGTCGGGCCCGCTCGACCAGCGGCGCCAGCGCCGCCGCGTCCTCCCGCGAAAATGACACCGCGACCCCTACCTCGGGGGTGATCTGAACCGCCTGACCGTTCAATGACGCCTTCGACGGACCGAGTTCGATCGTCAGGGCCACAGGGGCGAATGGAGGCAAGTCAGCCGGCGGCGCCACTCGGACGAACAGGCCGTGGTGTGACAACTGGCCTTCGTGGTCACGAAGAAAGTCCTGGGCCCGCTGGTACCGCACACGCAGCCGCAGCATCTGACGACCATACACGACCGCGGAACGTTTGCACACCGGCGCCGGGGCCGCGACCCTACGACGACTGAGCCCGCACCCAGCGGGTCACGTGTGCTCGCAGCATCCACAGGGGCACCGTCCCGTTCTCGAGCACGGTGAGATGAAAGGCCTTGATGTCGAACCGGCCCCCGAGCGCGTCCTCGGCCATCTTACGAAGCGCGAAGATCTCGAGCGCGCCGGAGTCGTAGGACGTCAGCTGCCCAGGGATGGTCGCAATGCGATCGACCATGCGGTCCGCGGCCGTCCGATCGAAGCGGCCGGACGCCCGGATGAACGCTACCGCCTGTTCGCGGTCCCAGCCCATCACGTGAATTCCGGGGTCGACGACCATACCTCGCGCGGGCCAAGTTCGTCGGTAGATCGGCCCCGTCGGACTCTCGTACAGCCCCGCCTCCTCGGCCAGCGCCTCCGAGTACCGGGCCCACCCCTCGATGAAAGCTGCATTGCGAGTCACCCGCGAGACGGGGTGTACCCCGGTGAGCCTCTGCGCGAACGCGATCTGCAGATGGTGGCCGGGATAGGTCTCGTGATACGCGACGATCTCCTCCCGCCCCCGGCGTGATTGTTTCGGATCGTTGACCGCGATGCGGTACGTTCCAGGACCGTCGCCTTTGGGCGCTTCGTACCGAGAACTGACGCCTGTCCCGTCGAGATGCGGCGGGTACGGCTCGACCACCGCCTCATCTTCGGGGAGGCGCTCGAAGAACGCGGCCATGGCCGCCCTCGCCGCTTCGACCCGCGCGCGAGCGAACGCGATGATCGCTTCCCGACCGTCGAAGGCGTCTTGAGGATAGGTCTTCACGTGCTCGAGGATCTCGGCGTAGTCACCGGTCCCGAACAGGGCCCGCCCCCTTTCTTGGACGGCGACCCGATTGGCGGCAACGGCCTTTTGGCCCAGCGCGAAGACCTCCTCCGGGCTGCGTTTGAGGGTCGTGTACCCCCTTAGCATCGCCTCGTAACAGGCGCGTCCGTCCTTGTTGGCGGTGATGGACAGCGACGCGCGGGCCCGAGGCAGGTAGGTGTCGCGCAGGAAGTCTCGATACCGGATCACGGCCGGACGAATCTCGTCGGCGACCAGCGCTCGAAACCCAGCCTTCATCCGCGGGTCGTCGGTCCGCTCGGCGATACCGAAGAACGGATCGGCGTCGATCGGCAGCGCGAGGTAACCATCGAGCTGAGCGATGACCCGTCGCACGACGCTCCGGGTGGCCGAGTATCCCTCCTGCAGCCCCCGCTTGAGCAGCCGGACCTCGGTGTCGATGTACGCGGGGAGCTTGCGCCAGCGGCTCAGCGCTTGCTCGCGCTCGGCGGCGGTCTCGGTGGGCTGAAGCTTGGCTGCGTCGGGCATCCGTAGGTGCCAGCCGCGCATCTGGCTAACACTCCACAGGTGCGACCTGCAGATCCGCTGCTGAACGGAGGCCTCCAGTCGCTCCTTGAGCGCGCCAAACGTGATCCATTGGGGGCGACCCTCGAGCAACGTGGGGTCGACCGCGCGCACGCGAGCCAGCAGCGCGTCCTCGACCGCGTACCATGCCGTCAGCGCCGTCGACGAGTTGTCGGCCAGCTGGTCGTGACGTTCCGGCGGGCGGTCGATGAAATAACCAAGCAGCGGACGTCGCTTCAGGACCGCGGTCAAGTACGCGTCGGCGATCCTGTCGACCTGCGTCGCCGCCGCCGCGCCCGACGTAGGTGTCGATGCCGGGACAGCGGCGAGAGAAGGGCCCGAGACGGTCGGCGCGCTCGCGCACCCCCCGAGCGCAGCGGCAACGGCGATCGGCGCAAACATCGCCCGGCGCCCAAGGCCAAGCTCGGCGCCCGAGGCCGCGGCGCCCGCGACACCGGCCGAACCCACGAGCTCCGCGTGACTCACGTGTCCCACGCCCTCCCCCTAGATCGGATCGGGGGCCGGATCGAGCCCCGTCGACCGGTTGTCGTCGACGTCGGCGGCCGCCTACGTCACCCTGACCGCGGTGGACAACAGCATCGAAGGAGCAGACTTCCTCCGGCGCCGAGCGGAGGTTCTGGCCGCGCAGACCCGGGGCCTGGAGCCCAACTCGGACGAGCGCCGGCGAATGCTCACCAAGGTCGCAACATACGCCGAAGACTGGATGGCGGCCTTGCCGAGCCTGCCCGGGCAGGTCCCGGACGACGACGACGCCGTCGCGGCCCTCGACGGGCGCGAAATCGCGGAGACCGCGACGGACATCGACGCCGTCCTCGAGGCCCTTTGGTCAGGCGTAGACCGGGTGGGTGTCAACGAGAGCTCCGGCCGCTTCTTTGGCTACATCCCCGGCAGCGGGACCTATCTCGGCGCGCTCGGCGACTACCTGGCTGCGGTCACGAATCGCTACGTCGGGGTCAAACCGGCAGGACCGGGCGCCGTCCGGCTCGAACGTCGAGTCTTGGCGTGGATCGCTTCGTGGCTCGGCTATCCCCCCGACTGCGGCGGCGACCTCACGTCAGGAGGAAGCATCGCGACCCAAACCGCGGTGGTCACCGCTCGCGAAGCAGCGCCGGTCGAGCCCGAAGACATCCGTCGGACGGTCGTGTATCTGACCGCGCAGACCCACCACGCCGTCGACAAAGCCCTTCGCATCGCGGGGCTCAAGCGCGCCGTCTACCGACGCATCCCTGTCGACGCCGCGTTCCGGATGCGCGCCGAGGCGCTGAACGAGGCGATACGCCAGGACCGCAAGGCGGGCCTGCGGCCTTGGTTGGTCGTCGCCAGCGCCGGGAGCACCGACACCGGCGCCATCGATCCGCTCCCTGCCCTCGCGGACATCTGTGCCGCCCACGACGTTTGGTTTCACGTCGATGCCGCGTACGGAGGCGCGTTTGCCCTGTGCGAACCCGGGCGCCGCAAGTTGGCGGGCATCGAGCGCTCGGACTCGGTCGTCTTCGACCCCCACAAGGGTCTATTCGTGCCGTGGGGGACGGGGGTGGTCCTCATCAAGGATCGGAACGCCATGGCGCGCGCCCACGCCTATCAGGCCGCTTACCTGGCTGACTTCTCGGCCGACCTCGGTGCGCACGACCCATCGCCGGCCGACCTTTCGCCGGAATTGACTCGGCCCTTTCGCGGGCTCAGGGTGTGGATGACCCTCCAGCTGGCGGGGGTCGGTGCCCTGCGCGCAGCGCTCGAAGAAAAGCTGGTGCTCGCAGAGTATGCCCACCTTCGGCTCGGCGAACGGGAAGACATCGAAGTCGGCCCGCCCCCGGATCTTTCGGTGGTCATCTTTCGATGGGTGCCTCGGGACAGAGATTCGAACGAGGCCAACCATCAGCTGAATCACGCGCTGCAGGACGACGGTCGAATCTATCTGTCGAGCACCATCATCGACGGGCAAGTAACGTTGCGACTGGCGATCCTGAACGCACGAACCCATCTCGCCCACGTCGACGATGCCATCGACGCCATCGTCGACATGACCAAGAAGCTGTAGCGCGGGCGAGCTTCGCCCCCGCGAGCATCTGGGTTAGTCTCGCGCGGATGTACATCGAGCCTACCCCTGCCCAGGGCGCCGCGTTCTTCGGTGCCGGCCACGAAGGCCCCGTCGTCATGTTGAACCTGCTGCGCTTTCGAGACATCGCTGACTACACTGCGTTTGCCGACCTCGCGCCCGAGGCACCGATCTCGGGCGCCGAGGCCTACGCCCGCTACGCGGCGCACACCCGGCCTTATCTGGAAGAAGCGGGCGGGCGCGTGCTCTTTCAAGGCCGAGGCACGGCGGCGTTGATCGGGCCCCCAGATGAGCGTTGGGATCTCGTCTTGCTCGTCGAACATAAGAGCGCGGTCGCGTTCATGTCGTTCGCCCGCAACAAGGGTTATCTGAGCGGCGTCGGTCACCGCACGGCGGCCCTCGAGGACTCTCGACTTATCCCGATCTTAGGGGCCGCCGGGGCCCGCGGGCAGTGAACGCCAACCCCGCTCCGTTCCGGTCCGCCGACCGACTATAAACGCCGGAGCTCCCGCGTCACGACCTCGACCGCGCGGTCGATGTCCGCGTCGGTGGTTCGCCACGACGAGACGCTCAGCCGGAAGGCCGGGCGCCCCTGCCAGACGCCAGGGCCGAACCACACTTCGCCGCTCTGTTGACAGGCGGTGACCAGCGCCCGGGTCCGAGCGTCAGTATCCAAGCGGCCGAGGACCTGGTTGAGTACCACTCTATTCAAAATCTCGACGCCCGCCGCCCGCAGCCCGTCGGCGAGCCGCCGGGCCTGACGGCAGTGACGGGCGACCATTTCGTCGACGCCTGTGCGACCAAGACTTCGCAGCGCCGCCCACACCGCGATCCCGCGGGCCCGGCGTGAAAACTCCGTCGTCAGGTTCTTCTGAGACGTCGGTTCCGCCGTCGCGTAGGGTGCGTCGGCGTTCATCGTTTCGCTGAGCAGCGAGGGGTCGCGACAGATGGCCATCGCGCCGTCGTAGGGCGTGTTCAACCACTTGTGTCCGTCCGTCGTCCAGCTGTCGGCCAAGTCCACGCCGTCGGTGAAGGAGCGTAGCTCCGCACACGCGCGCGCCCACAGACCAAACGCGCCGTCGACGTGAACCCAAGCCCCCGCCGCCTTCGCCGTCGGGATCAGATCGCGAAATGGATCGTGCTCCCCGGTGTTCACTTCACCCGCCTGAAGGCAGACGATCGTGCGGTCGTCGACGGGAGGCAGACGGGCCGGATCGACCCGATTGTGCGCATCGACCGGCGCAAACACGAGGTCGCGCTGCCCAAACCCCAGCAGGCGCAGGATCTTCTTGATGGTGACGTGTACGGCTTCGGACAGGACGACTCTGATCTTTGGCGCGCCGACCACCCCATCGCGCTGCACGTCCCACCCTGCGCGCGCCAGCAACGCGCGACGGGCCGTCGCGAGGCAGGCGAGACCGCACGCGGTGGCGCTGGTCCCGAAGCCCACCGCGGATGGCCGAGGAAGATCGAGCACCTCGAGCAGCCACCGCCCGGCCCGCGCTTCGAGCACCGATGCGGTCGGTGAGTTGGCGTATCCCGAAGCGCACTGGTCCCACGCCAGCGCGAGGCGCTCGGCCGCTGCTGCCGCCGGCAGCGTCGCGCCGATCACGAAGCCGTAGTAGTGCGGTCCATTCGAGGTGACCGTTGCCGGGGTTCCGACCCGGTGCAGCAACTCGAGGGTGTCGCGGGGGTCCTCACCGGCGACCGGGAGCGACTCGTCGAAGGCCGACAAAGCCGCCCGCGCCTCCGCGGGAGGGAATACCGGTCGGTCACGGACGCCGCTGAGGTACTCGCTCGCCATCTCGTCGGCGCGACGAATCAACGTGAACTCTTCTCTGCTCCCGCTCATGAAGACGGTCATGTTCGCTGCCGTCCCCGCGGGCAAGCGCCAGATCGACATCGCCCCGGGACCAAGCCCGGCGGCTTCGGAGGCAACACGAATCAAACCGGGCCGGGCTTTGTTATGATGCCCCATGCTCTGCGCCCACTGTGGCTCGAGTGACGTCGGTGACGGTCCCTGTTCATCGTGCGGGGCGCCGATCGAGCTCGACAGCCGCTACCGCCTGCTTCGGATTTTGGGCCAGGGGCCGCATGCCCTCACCTATGAAGCCGAGCGAACCGAAGATGGTCTCCGGGTCGTAGCCAAAGAGCTGCCCCTGCGCGGCCTCGACGACTGGAGTCGCCTCGAGCGCTTTCGCCGCGAAGCGGCGATCCTGCGTCAGCTCGACCACCCGGACATCCCCAAGCTGATCGAGGAGCTCGAAACCGGCCAGGGTAAACGTAAGGCCATCTGGCTCGTGCAGGAGATGGTGAACGGCCAGAGCCTCGAGCAAGAGCTCGAATCCCACCGGTATGACGAGACGGAGGTGACAGACGTCATCGAGTCTCTAGCCCCGGTTCTCGCGTACCTGCACGAGCGACGACCGCCGGTGGTTCATCGTGACATCAAGCCCGGCAACGTGATTCGCCGGACCGAGGACCGCGGTCTATCGCTGGTCGACTTCGGCGCCGTTCGCGATACCCTGATCGACCCTGCCCTCGGCGGGGCGACGGTGTCCGGAACCTTCGGTTACATGGCCCCCGAACAGCTCCGGGGCGACGCCGGTCCGGCCTCGGATGTTTATGGCCTGGGCGCAACCGCCCTCAGGCTGCTCACGAGACAAGATCCTAGCCAGCACGTCGGCTTTGACGGACGGCTCAGGCCGGACGGTCTGCAGGGCCTCACGACCCGCACCCGGGCCTTGCTGGAGAAGATGATGGCCGCCGATCCAAAGGATCGGATCGCCGACGGCGCCGCCCTGCTCGCGTTCGTGCGGTCACCGCCGCCAGCGGCGGTCATCGCGCCGCCGTCCCCACCGATGACTCAGCCGGCGCCGAACGATGACGCGCTGGTGCGGTCCGACGGGCTCAGCGGCGATCTGTCCGACGTCCCGTTCGGTCCTCAGATCCTTCGGCTCCTATTCAGCGCGGGCATCGCGATGATCGTCGGCGGCTTCGCGTTTGGGTTGGGCAGCAAGATGGGCGCGATCGGTGTCGTATTGGTGGTGTTCAGTCGCACCCTTCGCCCCTCGCCGCCCGGCCCCCGTCGCCCGCTCAGCGGTCGACGACGACGACGACGGCGACTCGCCTCCGGCCGTCGGCAGCGCTGATCAGGAGTCGGCGGCGGGAGTTCCGACGCAGATCATCTAGTGGCGCTGGTGATCGTCGGTGTCGCCAGCGTCGCTTTCGATCTCCGCCAGCAGCTCTCGGGCCAAAACGAACTGTTCGTCGAGCGCGATGGCCCGCTGCAGGGCCTCGACCGCGGGCGCCGCCCGACCGCTGCGCCATCTGGCCATCCCCAGCAGATAGAAGATCTTCGGATTCTCGTTATCGACCTCGGACGCCCGCGTCAGCGCCCCTTCGGCCTCGCTCGGCTGGCCGATCTCGATGAGGAGTCGGGCGAGATTCGTCGGCGCCGCCGTGGACTTCGGACCAAACTCGATCGCTCGACGGTAGTGCGCGATCGCCTCGCCGGTATCTCCGAGCTGGCTCTTCACCACCCCCAGGTTGTTCCACGCCCGATAGAAATCAGGCGCGAGCTTCGTGGCGATCACCAGCGCGCGCTCGGCGTCCGACCACGGGGGAGGCAAACCTTGGCGCTTCGCTTCCACCAGCTGCTCGAACGCCCGATTGTTGTAGTAGTGCGCGGTCGCCTCGGCGTCGGAGATGATCCGCCACCGGCCGAATCGGACCGGCCGACCAACTTCCATGGACATGTACCGCCGGGCGCCGAGCCAAATGAGGGCGGTGATGTGGCCGGTCCGCACCGACAGCGGACCCCATTGGCGAACCTCCTCCACGTCTTCGGTGAATTCTGCGTAGGCCGCGCGCAGTCCGAAAGCTCGGGCGAGGCCAACCAGAATCGACGCAAAGGAAAAACAGTTCCCTCGCTTCTTTTCGAGGGCCTCGTTCGCCGGCAAGGTCTGCCAGTCAGCGTATTCCACCCCGAAGCCCGACGAGGCCGCCAAGCTTTCGATCAACGCCTTCGCCTTGGTGCGTCGAGACATGTTGGGGCGGAGACCACTTTTGGCCGCCTTGACGTACTTCGGATCCAGCTCGAAAGGGATGATGGTGTCCGCTACGTCGGGGGTCGCCGCAGACCGGGCGAGCCGAGCTCGAAGTCGGTCCGCGGAGGTCCGCATTCCGGCCACACAACCGATCTGAAGCCCCGACAGGACCAGCAAACCGATGAGGGGAATTCGCGCAAGTCGAGACATCATCCGCAACCTCGATGTTCGAGTCTGCGGAACTCATGGC
>JANQQN010000553.1 GCA_028289325.1 Myxococcota bacterium
TGGCGCCCACGGTATCACAAAGCCCGCTCGTCTAGAGCTGAGGCCCGAGCAACGCGCCCAGCGCCACGCCGGCGATGAGCAGGATCACGCCGATCGCAAACAGGGTGACAACCGACAATTGCAGCGGTGGCTTGGGGGGCGGCACCATGCTGACCGACTTCAGCGGACCGTGGCCGGCCCGAGACGAGGAGGGCGCTCCGCGATCTCCGGTGGCCGACGGCGGGGGCCGCGACAGCGACGGCGGTGGGGCTGTCCCGGGCAGCGAGCCGGTGCCCGAAAACGAACCCGTACCTGACAGCGAACCCGCAGCCCCGAGTCCTCGACCGGGGGTCACCGGTCCGTCGGGCGTGAGCAATGGCCGTGACGGTTTGGGCGGCGGACCATCGTCATCATCATCGAGCAGCCGAGCTTGCACCGGGGTGGACGGCGCCGGTGACCGAGGGGTCGACGGCGCGGAGACCGGCGCTGCGGGCGACGCCGAGCGGGGCACCGCGGGCGCGGACGACCGCGCCGAACCGACCGCCGACTCGGCCTCGGACCGGTTGACGACCAGTCGGGGCTCAGGGATCGGCGACGGGTCTTCCCAATCCGGAGCCGGTGACGGAACCGATGAAGACGGGGCCGCGTTCGTCCACGGGGAGGGACTCGGCTCCTCGTCAGTAGCCGGCGTCGGGGACGGATCGAGGCGAGGGGCACTCGCCGCCACCAGCGTACTCCATGCCTTTTGAGACCCCCGCGAGTAGGCGTAGGCGCCGAACGGCAGCGGGGCCGGGGCGCGGTCGGTCTGCGCGCCGGGCCCTTCGACGAGCGAGGCAGCCTCCGGCGACACCCCGCGCGTGGTGGGCGACGATGCCGGATACTCGTCTTTGAGCGCCACCGGCGGATGCCCCTGCATCGACGTCTGGCGCGGCGGGGGTGGCGGCGCGCCGAGCGGCGGCCGAGATGGACTCGGCGCTTCGGCGGACCCGGCATCGGGACCGCCGTCCATGTCCCACGACGGGGCGCGGGGCACGAAACGATCTGGGCGCTTCGCGTTCTCCTCCATCAACACCGACGGGGCGCGGGGAGCCGGGCGCAGAGCTCCACTCGGAACGGGAGAGCCGTGCACGAGGTCGGCGGCCATCGCACGAAGCATGGACGGCTCGAAGCCCTGAAAGCTCTCGGCGCTGGAGATGGCCCGGAGCTTGGACAGTTGCGCCTCCAGGGCGCCAGCGCTGCGGTCATGACCAAAGCCGTCTTCCGTCTCTTGCGCCCGCAGCGCGACCTCCAGCGCTCGGCCGAATCGCTCGGCAAACTGGGGGGGCAGGAAGCCGACCGTCGCGTCTTCCTCGGAGATCATGGACAGCAGCTCGTCTTCCGGCACCGAGGTCGATGTCGAGTCGTCCCAGCCGGACAGCAGCCGGTGGTCGGGCACCTCCGGCAAATCTCGTCCCGCGACGTAGTGCGCCCCGCCCTCCTGAATGTCGAGCAGATCGTCATCGTCCTCGTCGATCTCGATTTCCTCGGCGGGCGGCACTTCTTCCGCCGGTGGTTCGCCGGAAAACGAGCGTTCGAGCCGGGCGGGCATCGCGCCGGACACCTCTTCGCTTTGAAACTCACCGGTCCCCGTCGTGAACAGTCCCAGCGGATCGGGGTCGTTGACCCCACCCTTCATCATCGGGAGCTGCTTGGGATTGAGAACCGTTCCCCCGAGCGCGGTAGCGAGGCCCTCGAGGTCGCCGGTGCCGAGGATCGCTTGTTTGAGCGCCAGCGCTCGTTTGCCGATCTCGTCGCCGTATATTTGAGCGAACTCCTGCGATATCGCTCCCGCGTCGATCTGAACGCCGGCGCGATGGATGAGCTCCTCGATATCGTCGCGCATCTCCGCCGCGGTCGCGTATCGCTGCTTGGGCGACCGTCGCAGCGCCTTCATCACGATCGGATCGACGATCGGCGTCAGCCCCGGAACGACCTTGCTCGGCGGTTCGATCTTCTGTTCGCGGATCGCAGACAGGACCTCCATCGGCGTCGAGCCCTTGAACAAGTCTCGCCCCGTCAGCGCCTCCCAAAGAACGATGCCCGCCCCGAAGATGTCGGATCGACGGTCCACCGTCTTTCCGAGGGCCTGCTCCGGCGACATGTAAGAGAACTTGCCTTTGACGATGCCGGCCTGGGTCTCCCAGCCCCGATTGGTCGCCTTGGCGATCCCGAAGTCGGTCAGCTTCGGAACCCCGTTGAAGCCGATGAGAATGTTCTGAGGAGTGACGTCTCGATGAACGAGCCCCATCGACTCGCCACTTTCGTCGGTCAGCTCGTGAGCGTAATGAAGGGCGTCGCAGACCGATGCCGTCAGCCGCAGCAGCACCCCGACCGTCAGCGGCTTCTTCGCGCGAGCCGACGCCCGCAGCACCTGAGACAGGCTCGCCCCAAAGACGTATTCCATGGCGAGACAATGGATTCCGTCGACTTGGCCGAACCCGGCGATGGTCACGATGTTCGGATGGCGAAGGTGCGAGGCGATCTTCGCCTCGGTGAAGAACATGTTTAGAAAGTCTTCGTTTTGAGCGAGCGACGGCAGAAGGATCTTGAGCGCGAGCAGACGATTGTCGTGCTCGAGGTCGCGCACGAGAAACACGTTGGCTGCGCCGCCTGCAGCGAGGCGAATCAGCAGCTCATGATTGCCTAGCCGCACGGTGCTCACGGCAAGCGGGACACTAGCACACGGCCGGCAACGCTCGCGCGTTTACGACGTTTTCGATCTTCGTTCTCTTCATCACCCCATCATTTGTTCAGATGAGAGCAACGGCGGCGGCGGTGAGTCCCCCCACCAGGTCGGTCGGACGGGAGGGTCAGTCTCGCGAGCCCAGAAAGATACGAAGGACGTACCAGAACATCAGGGCGATGCTGGCGAACAGGGCGAGTGAGGCGGCGACGTGCTGGCCAGGACGGTACTCGTGAAGGATGTTCGACGTCTGATAGACGATCGCCCCCCCGGCGAAGACGACCATGATCACCGAGAACCAGGTGCCGAGGTTGAAGCCGAACAACAGACTGATCCCGATCGCCCCCAAGGCGGCCATGCTCGCCACGCTGAGAATGCCCCCCAGGAAGCTGAAGTCGGCTTTGGTCGAAAAGACCATCGCCGTCAGGCCGCCGAAGGTAACCAGCGTGACCACCGCTGCTTTGGGAATCACATCGGGTGCATAGGCCTGCGCAATGAACAGCAGGGGAACGAAGATGACCGCCTCCGCGACCACATAGAGACCCAGGCCGAGATACTGCTGAGACAGCGAGGTCGACGACTGCGCCCACCGGGTGGCGACGTGGGACACCAGCATGAAAAGAGCGAGAACGATGAACCACGACCATCGTCCGCCCATCATCGTTCGTACGAGGTCTTCGATCCCCGGCGTGTTGAGCAGCAGCGCCTCGATGCCCACGAAGGCCAGGATGGCCAGCGCCAGATGCTGGTAGGTCTTCTGGATAAACTCGGCCTTCTGTTCGGCCGGGGACTCGGCGACGCTCCACGCGTCGGGGGGATTGTAGGGGTCCTTGACGTGCATGTTCGGCTATCTCCTCCGATTATCGGGCGGTCCGGCCCGACGTGGGGGCCGGTTGCGGTCGAAGCGCGGTCCTCAGGCCCAAGGCCAGGACCGTAAATGAAAACGCGGCCGTGACCGCTCCCCAGAACCAATAAGGGAGGATCAGGACCTCGGCAATGGCGGCGCTGTCAGACCTCATCAGCTGACCCCCGACGTATCCACCGGGGCTGAACATGTAGTTCAGGTCTTTGAACACCGCCAGACACAGTTGCACGCTGAGGAATTGAAGGCCCAACAGGGCCACCGCAGGCGGCGCGAAACGAGAAAAGACGATCAGCGCCAGCGACGCGAGCCCCACGAACGACTGACCGAAAGGACCGCGAACGTACAGGAGAACGCTCAAGCCCATCAGCACGCCGACGATGAACAGCACGACTCTCGCCAATCCAGACTTTCGTCCGAGGACCAGCAAGGCCGCGCCCGCGACCGATGGACCCACCAGTCCGCCGGCCGCAACCAGCGCGCTGGCGGGACCGGGCGCGATCGCATGGCGCGCCACCCCGGAGCCGTCGGGGAACAGGACGAGCGAGTGGAACCGTCCGCCGAGCAGCAAGGCGGTCAGGCCGTGGCCCATCTCGTGGGCGTATGTCGCGAGGAGGGTGAAGGGGTAAAGAGCCAGTCGCCCCGACGGAAACTGCCACAGGACCAAGGTCAGCAACGCGGACAACAGCAGCAGGCCTCGGTGGTTCAGTCGTCTTTGGCTCACGATGCTCTAACCCTCCCCGCCGTCGGACCGTTCCGTTGGCGATCCGTCGCTGGATGTAAGCACCCTACATGAGCGGGCAAGCATTGACGCTGTGCGGATAACCCCGGCATGGTGCGCCGCCGATGGGCTCGTGTGACGGGCGACGCGTAGGTCGCCGCATCATTGCCGTCGCCGCAATGTACATTGCAGCGGGAAGCGCCGGCTGTTCACCGTCGGAAATCGCGCACAAGACGCATCCGCCGCTGAAGGTCGCGAGATTTCCTGCGCCGCCGAAAGCATGCCGGTTCGACGCGCTGACCCGGGAAGAGCTCCATATCCCCAGCGACACACCGGGGATCTCACTGCTCATGTTCAGGGTCGGCGCCTTCGGTTCTTCGCGGGGCGCCGTCCTTCTCCTGCATGGCGCCGGGTCCCCTTCGTCGGCCCTGTGGGATCTCGAGCCTGGCGACTACTCGATGATGCGCCGGCTCGCCTGCGAAGGTTTTGACGCGTACGCGGTCGACGTCAGAGGCTTCGGCGGCTCGACCCGCCCGAAAGCCCTCGAGGTCCCCGGCGACGACGCGCCGCCTGCGGTGCGGGCGAAGGACGTGATGCCGGACGTCGCGGCCGCGCTCCGCTACGCCCAGCGTCGGTCCGATGTCGGTCAGGTCGACCTCGTCGGATGGTCTTGGGGGTGCGTGGTGGCGGGCATGGCCGCGGGCCGGCATGCCGAGAGCATCCGACGCCTGGTGCTCTTCGCGCCGGTCTACGATCGCAAGTGGCCGTCTCGCCACAAGACTCAGGGCGCTTGGCGAAGCGAGAACCGGGCGCTGTACTTCAAGTACTTCGACCCTCAACGAGAGGAACGGGCGGTGCTCGAGAACCACGTCGACGCGCTGTTCCGGTTCGTCGGTCCCACCGAGGAGGTCCGCCTCCCCAACGGCCCCTACCGCGACCTCTACGGCCCTGACTCTCCCGTATGGAAACCCGAGGCCGTCCGCGCCCCCACCCTCATCATCCGAGGAGAGAAGGACCCAGCTTCGAAGCCGGAACCGGCTCGACGACTCTTTGAAGCCCTGACCGGCGCTCCGGTTCGACGGTACGTCGAGCTCGGCGACGCCGGCCACTTCGCCTTTCGCACCAAGGCCTACCGAGGCCTGCATGCGGTCGTCGCCGGGTTCCTGACTGAACGATTGTAGCCTCACCCGCGATTGACGCCGCTTACATCACACCATAGCCTACATTGCTGTAGCGATGACGGCGCAAAAGGAGAGGGCTAAGGAGACCACCGCCCTGCAGGTGTTCCTGTTCAAGGGCGACCTGTTCATGGGGACGGAGCTGTTCTCCTGTCGCGCGCCCCTCACGGTCGGACGATGCCCCGGGGCCGGCCTGCGCCTGGACGGCGACACCGTTTCTCGCCGGCACTGTCGGCTCACGCTCGATAAGGGGGCCCTTCTTGTCGAGGATCTGCGCAGCGGCAACGGTACGTTCGTCAACGATGAACGCATGTCGGGCCGACGCATCCTCGCGTTCAGCGATACGGTCCGGGTGGGCGTCTATAGCCTGAAGGTCCGACCTATCCACGCCTCCGGCCCGGTGCCGTTCGACCCGATCGCGGCCGTCGCCGCCACCCGGCTGGAGCGCAAGCCGGCCGACGCCAGCCGGCCTGCGGTGGCGACGAACCCGTTGCCCAACGAAGACACCGAAACCGAGGTTGACAGACTGTCTCGGGCCCCCACCCCCGGACCGGACGAACTCGCCGCCCGCCAGCGCGAGCTGAGCGCGGTGTTCATCGACCTCGGCGCTGACGAAGCGAGCGCGGCGACCGATACTGCCCGCGATGGCGCGACGAGCGAAAGCGCGCGAGGCGTCGAGCGGACGAACACCGCTCCCCCCGATCGCGCCGTCGCCGAGTCGGCGGCGGCCTCCTCGTTTGAATCAGCCGACGTCCTGACCTTCGCCGAAGTCGTCGCCGCCCAGCTCGAAAAGGAAGGTGCACTTCGGAACATCGGTCCGCTGGTCGCGGATGACGCCGCCCCCGCACGACGGCTCCCGGACATCGTCCATCAATCCCGCCTCATGACCCCGACGGATCAGAAGGTCGACGTACGGCCGGTCGCTTCACGGTCGGGCCGTCGATGCGATCCCCAGCGGTCCCGACAGCGTCGATCGACGACCGTTGCGTCCCCGGTCTTTCTCGGCGTCGAAGTCGCCGCCCGAGCGCAAGGCCGACTGAGACACATCGCGCTGCTGCGGACCCCGGGTGATGAATATGTTCTCGGGTATCCCTCGCCCCAAGGCCGTCGTACGCCGGCTCGTCGCCACGTCGGTCTTCGCCTGTTGAAGATCAACGAAGATCGAACGGTAGATCTCGTGTTTCCGGACGATGTGGCGGGATACCTCGTTCGCGGCGGGCACACCGTTCTTCTTCCTTCCCTCACTGCGGGTCGCAAGTATTCCTGCCTCCGCCTCGAGCCCGATGACGTCGCGGTGGTGCATGTCGGCCGCGGCCGGGATCGGATCTCGTATCACCTCCGGTTTCTCAAGCGTCCGGCTTCGGTTCTTCGCGACCTCATGCGCGCGCGCCACTCTTGACCCCGGCCGGCGCTGCGGACAGATTGCGCGGGACCTTGTCCGAGCAAGTTGTCCTCGAAGCGCTCATGGAGCGCTACGTCGACGGAGACGCCGTCGCGTTTGATACGCTGTTCGGTCAGCTGCGCGGTCCGCTCACGGCGAGTCTGCGGCGCTGGTTGCGCACCGACGACAAAGTCGAGGACGCCCTGCAGATCACGTGGATGAAAGTCCACAACTCTCGAGGTCGCTACCGCCGCGGCGCGCCGGTGCTCCCGTGGGTACTCACCATCGCCCGCAACGTTGCCCTCGACTACCTGCGGTCTCGGGCCGCCAAGGAACGCAGCCTCGACGAAGAGACCGCCCGCCGGATCCCGGACGAAAATGCGAACCAGATCCTGTGGTCCGACGAGGACGAAAAAGAGGTCGTGGCCGCGGTCCGGGCGGCGGTCGAGCAGCTGCCCCCGTCCGCCCGAGAGGTCGTCCGAATGCACAAGCTCGAAGGGCGGTCGATGGCGGAAGTGGCAGAAACGCTAGGAATCAAGGAAGGCGCGGCCCGTGTCCGCGCCCACCGAGGCTACAAGGCCCTGGCCAAGCTTCTGCTCGGGTTCCGCGCTCAGCGGCAGGAGTAGATTTCTGCTTTCGATTGTTGCCTATCTTGAATCTCGGGCCAGGTCGGACATACCATGGCCGACCCGCGGCGTATTCGCGAGGAGCTCAGCTTGATGGCAACCAGTGACGCTAACAATCCTGCCAAATCGCGGTTCGACTTCCATAAGCGCTTCCTGCGCAAACCCGTCGACATTCGAGTTGAGATCGAGCGTTTCCAAGAAGGGCTAGCGAGTACGAGCGTCAACATGAGCCCGAGCGGCATCTGCTTCGAGCTGGAGGAGCCTCTCGAAGACGAAGAGCAGTTCCGGATCCTGTTGTACATCCCGAGGGGCAAGGAAGTGGAAATCCTGAAGGTCAGCGCCCGGATGGTGTGGCAGGAGGTCCAGGACAGCGGAAAATGGCGCATTGGCGCCGCGTTCGAGCAGTTCGCCCCCGGCGACGAGCGGCGGATTCGCCAGTGGTTGCTCGAATGGGGCCGAGACGCCCCGCCCACCCCGGCGCGTTGAGCGGCCCGTTGCCCGGCCCTACGCTTTGGTGAGCCGGCTCAGCAGGCTCGTCCGGCGGGTGAACAGCTTGTCCTGGGCGGCGAGAAATTCCCGCGCTTCCCCGCAGTCGGGATCCAACTTCAACACCCGCCCGTACCACTCGACAGCGCCGGTCTTGTCGCTGCGGCGTCGGTGCATTCGCGCCCGGGCCAGTGAAACGGCGCGGCTCGCGGGGCTGAGATCGCTCGCGCGCTGAAGCAAGGTCGTCGCTTCGTCGATCGCATCGCGGGCCGCGAGGGCCTCGGCCAAGGCCGCCACGTACTCGCCTTCCTGCGGCGCCTTCTCGATCGCCCGGCGGAACTGCCGCTCGGCATCGTGGGTCGCCTCGCGCGCCACGGCCTCCTGACCCAAACGGAAAGCGGCCTCCGCTTCGAAGGGGTCGGCCTGCGCCGGGCGCACGGTGACCCCGATCGAGCGGTCATATCGGACCCGCTCCGTCGTCGACAGCAGTTGGTCGGCGGCCCGGCGCACGATCAACGTGGCCTGCTCCGCGAGACGACGCGCCCGCGCCGTCAGCTGATCGGGCGTCCAACGGTCCGGATGGAACTGAGACTCCAGCCGGGCCCGTGCGTCGCGGATCTGGTCGTCGGTGGCCGCGGGACCGAGCTCCAGCACCTCGTAATGGGTCATGGTCGCGAGCCGATCCAGCCGATTCGCGAGCTCCTGCTCGGTTCGGCGCCGTTCTTCCTCCGACCGCTCCGTGGTGACGAGCGGCCGCAGGATCGGCGGACCGGACATCTCGAGGTCGGCCGACTTCGGAGGAACCGGCAAGGCGGGCGCGGGAACGAACATGCTGGCGTCGATCTCCTCGTCGTCGAGCCAAACGTCCTCGGCGACATCCGCCGCATCGGATGCCGGCGCGACCGCTTCCGGGACCGGGTCCTCGTGCAGCGGCCGCGAAGACTCCGTCGGCGGTAGGGGCATCGGCGCCTCGGCCCGCAGCTTGACCTCGGGGACGTCAGTGGGCGGACTTGGGGGAACGAGACCGTTCGATGGTTTAACACCCGCGGGTTCTGCGACCCCGGCCACACCGTGAGGGTGCACAAGGGCCGGTGTCGGCGACGGCGACGTCGGTGATGCGGGCGACCTGCCCACGGGCAGGGGCGGCGGTACGGACGGGTCTGGGGTGAGGGGTGTCAGCGCGTCGAGGGCCGCGACGATCTCGTGTTCGAGCTCGCCGACCTCGGCCGGGACATCTTCGTCCTCGAACACGACTTCGATATCGTCGGCCCACGCATCGTCATCGTCGGCGCGGGTATCGGCCGCCACCAGCGGCGGATCGGTGACCGCTTCCGGAGGCGGCAGCGCCACCTCACGGTCGTCGTCCACCGGCGTATCGGCGGCCATCAGCGCGATCAGCACCTCGTCGGGGGTCGGTAGCTCGGCCTCCTCGTCATCCGCGGCCCCCGGTCGAAGCTCGACTTCGTCCTCATCGATATCGTCGTCGGCCAAGGGCGGATCTTCGACTCGAGTGGGGTCCTCGTGGCCATCCGCGCTCGTCGATTCACCGTTCGATTCGATGGATGCCGGCAGCGCCGGCGCGTGGAGGATCGTGGTATCGACCACCGCCGTCGCACGAGCCTCGGCCCCGACCGCGACCTCCGCCGAGACCCCGGCCACGGCGTAGTCTTCGTCGTACTCGGGAACCGGCGCCTCGAAGACCACCGACTCGGGGAGAGGCTCGACGGGCTTGGCATCAAAAACATCGTCGAATGCGGAATGGGTCGACGCCTCCCGCACCACCGAAGCCGGCAACGGTTCGGCCTCGACGAGATCCGCGTCGCTGGCCCCCTGAACTCGCCCGTAGGCGTCGACCTCGGGGACCCGCTCGTCGGTGACCAGGGCTTCGGGCAGCGGATCGGCGGCCGCCATCCACTCTTCGATCTCCGGGACCCGGAACTCGACCGAACTCTCCGAACCGTCGCTGTCGAGCACGCTGGGGATAGCGCTGAGAACGAAATCGTCGGGCAACGGCTCGTCTTCAAGATCGTCGAGAGAAGACAGCCCATTGAGGGCCGGCGGCACGTCGGCGACGGTCGACATGCTCTCCAGATCTTCGGTGAGCGCGTCTTCGTTGGCGTCGTCCTCGTCGAACAGCGGGACTTCGACCACGACCTCGATATCGTCGAGCTCGCTCGCGTCATCGTGCAGCCCGGCCGCGGACAGATCGGCCGTCAGGTCGAGGTCGGCGCTCGGCTTGTCGGCGCCGGGCTCGATCGCGACCGCCCACGACTTGTCGAGCGCGGCGTCGATCTCGTGGGCCCACTCCTCATCGTCCATCGTGCTCAGCGGGTCTGACCGCGCCGACAACGGTTGGGCTTTCGCTTCCGCACCCACCATCGACACGCTGATCTGTTGCTCGATTTCGCCCGGCGACCGGTGATCGCCGTATCGATAGGGGCGCGGCGGCCGCTCCTCGAGGTCCGCGGTCGGCTGCGACGAGTCGTCGTCCGGGCGGCGAGGAATGTTGAGGCCCCGAGGGCCTCCGAAGACCCGAGCCAGGGTGACCTCGTCGTCGCTGGCGATGGCGGCGGTCTTCGCGTCGGGGACCGGAATGACCGGCCGTTCACTGGGCACGGGAAACGGTCCGTCCCATCCAGCCGCAACGCGGACGAGTGAAGTGCAGACCAGCGCATACAGGATCACCGTCGCGTCGGCAGGCGAGAGCTCGCCGCTGGCGATCAACGCCGCCACGCTGCGGGTGCCATCGATGCGAGCGAGAAAGCGGTCGGCGCGGGGGTCGAGCTGGAGCGCTTGGTATCGAAACGACTCCGACCGCGTCGGGACCAGCATCCAGTCTTGCGCGAACTGGAGGTCGCGACGGATGCGTTCGGTGGACATCGCCCGCGACGCCCCTTCGTAGATGAGCATCGCGGGCCCCATCGACATGGGAATGGCCTCGCCGTCGTACTCGACGCTCGCGTTGAATTGGTATCGACCCTCGAGCCAGGAGAAGACGTCGAAGAGCTTCGCCTGCATCTGCAGCTCGAGGCCGAACGCGAGGTTGTGCGGCGAGATACAGCCCATGTCTACGAGCAGCTCCCCCTGACGCTTATGGGGCTCGGTCTGCTTACGGGCCAAAGAGTGGTCGCACTCTTCCTGGGTGATCAGGCGCTCGGCCACCATGATGCGTCCCAAACACTCGTGAAGCAGGTTGCTCTTCACGAAGGTGGGCAGCCCCTCTCTGAAGTAGATGAGCTTCTTGACCGAAGACTTGCGGAGCATCAGCGCGCCGGTGCGCCGATGGGAATAGATCGCACCGAGCAGGCGCGCGAAGGGGACATCGTTCAGCTCGCCCTGCATCGGGGTCGAGATCGGCGGCGGCTCAGGGGGCGGGGGCTCCGCAGCGGCGGCGTCGTCGCCCAGGACCGCGGCCAGCTGGCCTCCGGCCGCCCCCGCGTGGCCCGTCTCGGCCCGCACCACGTCCGTGAGTCGCTTGAGGTCGACCGGCTTGTGGAGATAAGCCGCGATGTCGTGACGGCCCTCGGCCCGCTCCGCGAATCCGTCCCCGCGAACATCGCCGCGCAGCATGACCACCGGCACCTCGGCGCCGCCAGGCAGGTTGCGCAAACGCGGCAGCAAGTCGAATCCCTGCAACCGCGGCAGCACGACGTCCACCACCACGGCGTCGAAACGCGACTCCGCAAACCGGTCGAGGCCGGACTCACCGTCCGACGCGACGACGACGTCACAGCCGTCGGCGACAAGCGCGTTCTTGATCATTCCCGCGACGGCGGGCTCATCTTCGATGACCAGAACCGTTCGCGACACCCGTCCCTCCGACCTGAGCGATATCATAGTCTCACACCACCAACACCCGACGGTAAGCTCGGTGGACGGCGTCCACGTCGCGCAACAGGTCCTGTGTCAGCAGCTGCTGAGCATTCGCGCCATGGTAGCCCACGGCAAGCGCTAGTGATCGAATCCGATCCAGATCGAGGAAGTCTGTCATCCGGTCGTGCGCCACGCGAAGCCAATTCTGCACCCGCCGCAGCCGGTCATTGGCCATAAGAAGAGGCTCCGCGTCTGCGGCCGCCATCACGTTGGCGTCGACCATCGACCGCAGCGCGTCGCGCGTATTGGTGTTGCGAACGCTAGGGTTGTCCCCGCCGTATCGAAGCAGGAGGAACTGCACGAGAAATTCGAGCTCTACCAGCCCGCCAGCGCCCAATTTGAGATCCAGCGGCCGCTCGCCTGACCGTCGGTTGCGGATTTCTGCCCGCTCGTTGGCCATCCGTTCGCGCATCGCGTGAATTTGCCCAGCCGCGTCCGGCGGCGGGGGGACGGCGTATGCCGCCGCGGCGATGGCGTCTTCGACGGTGGCCCGCATTCCCACGTCGCCGGCGATAGCCCGAGTACGCAAGAGCGCTTGCCGCTCCCATAGTCGGGCCGCTTTCGCGTGATAGTCGCGGAAGTTTCGAAGCGACGCGACCAACGCCCCTTGTCGTCCGCTCGGCCTAAGGCGCATGTCCACCGGGTACAGGTCGCCCTGGGGCATGCGAATGGTGAGAAAGGCCAGGAGCCGCTGCACGACTCGGGTGTAGAACTCCGACAGCTCGATCGGGTCGCGACGCCCACCGACGGTGGATCCTTGCCCGCGATACACCACGCTGAGGTCGACGTCGCTTCGATACCCCATCTCCCGCGCCCCTAGTGTGCCCCCAGCCAAGACCACCACTGCGGCCTCCGGATCCCCCGGGGACCCGAATTTCTCGGTCTGCTCTTCGATCGACAGCCGCAGCGCCGCCGACACGAGGCACTCCGCGAGCCGGGACAGCCGTTCGCTCACCGCCGGCCCGTCGATGGCCCCGCCCAGCTCGGCGACGGCGATACGCAGCACCTCCTCGTGCTTCACGTTGCGAAGAGTGCCCAGCGCGAGCTCCACGTCGCCTCGACAGCTGGCGATGCGCTCCTGGAGGTTGTGCTCGAGCGCTTCGGGCGACGGGGTCGACGTGGCGAGCATGACCTGCGGAAGCAGCCCCGGATGGCTGACGAGAATACGAGCCAGAAGGGTCGAGGCGCCGAGCAGCCGGGCAACGCCCCGTCGACGGGTCGGATCCTCCAGCTGCTGCAGGTAGGTGCCGTGCCCGAGGACCGCCTTGAGCAGGTCGGGCAGATGGGTCAGCGCGCGGTCGATGTCCGGGCTCTCGCAGCAGGCCCACAGCAGCTGCACCCCGACGTTTCGGCGAACGCGGTCGGCGCGGGGATGGAGCGGGCTGGAGGGGATGCGCTCGACGGTCTTGAGATTGGCGAGCGCGGCGACGGGGTCGCGCGCGCCCAGGCGAGCCAGCGCGTCGATACGCTCGGCATCGCCGGCGTTGGGATCGGCGATGAGGGCCACGTCGGGCGGCAACGGCTCGTCTTCCTCGGCCTGGCCGAGCAATCCGGCGAACAGGTCGCGGGCCGCGGCCATGTGGCGGTCGAGCGCGCTTCGAAGGGCCGCGGCATCGGGGAACCGCAGCGACCGCGCGAGGTGGGCGACGGCCGCGGGGTCCTGAGGCAGCGAGTGGGTCTGCTGCTCCTCGACGAGCTGAATGCGGTGCTCGACCTTCCGCAGGAAGGTGTATGCGTCCCCGAGCACGGCGCGGGTCCGCACGGTGATCCGTCCCGCGGCTTCGAGCGCCCGAAGGGCGTCGAGGGTGTTGGTCTGACGCAGACCGGGCTCCCGGCCGCCGTGGAGCAGCTGCAGGGCCTGAACGAAGAATTCGATCTCTCGAATGCCCCCGCGGCCGAGCTTGAGGTCGAGGCCGGAACGCAGGCGGGCCCGGCCTTTCTTGTTCAGCTCAGCGTCGATCTGCGACTTCATGTGGAGGATGTCTTCGATCGCCTGCAGGTCGAAGGAACGCCGATAAACGAACGGTCGAAGGGCCTCCAGAACCCGCTGTCCGAGCGCGGGGTCGCCGGCCACCGGCCGGGCGCGGATCCACGCCGCGCGCTCCCAGTTGCGGCCCCACGTCTCGTAGTACCGGACCGCGCTGGCGAGGCTGTTCGCGAGCGGGCCTTGTCGGCCTTCCGGCCGCAGATCCAGGTCGACGCGAAACACCAGGCCGTGTTCGGTGATGCGGGACAGCGACGCCGTCACCCGCTCGAATAGCCGCACGTGGTACTGATGCATCGACAGGTCGCCGGCTTGGCCCTGGTCGTGCTCGTAGAAGTAGATGACGTCGATGTCCGAGCTGTAGTTGAGCTCGCAGCCCCCGAGCTTGCCCATGCCGATCACCGTGACCGCACACGGCGGATCCGGCCACCCGATCTGGGCGCTCAACGCGGCGCGGTGATGCGCGAGCGCCCCCTCGATCGCGGCGGCGGCCAGGTCCGACAACGAGGCCGCGGTCTCTCTAACGTCGGCTTCCCGAAGCTCGAGAAGCGCCAGCCGCAGAAGCTGGCGGTGGCGATAGCGGCGAATCAGCCGATCGAAGACCGCCGTGTCGCCGTCGGCGGCGCGAACGATCTTGGCGACGGAAGCACGAAAGTCGACCCGGCCGTCAGCGACGGTTTTTGGATTCAGGGTACCGAGCTCGATGGCGAGGGTGGGATCCGCGGCGAGCAGCCGAGCCGCGCGCGCCGACGCCCCGGACAGCCGGATCATCACCTCGAG
>JANQQN010000561.1 GCA_028289325.1 Myxococcota bacterium
TCTCCGTCGCGGTCTCCGTCGGCCTCGCACACGCTCGGATGGCCCGCGCACCGGGCACCCCGCTCGACCACGCATGCCGCCGAACACCCGTCGCCATTCGCGCGCCCCCCGTCGTCACACGTCTCGGTGGGATCGACCGTCCCGTCGCCACACGCGCTCGAGACGTCGTCGGCGGGGTCTAGTGGATCGCGCTCCTGGTCGTCGGTCCGGCCATCGCGGTTCGTGTCTTCGAGGCCGTCCGGCACGCCGCCGCCGTCGGTATCGGCGGCGGTGGGGTCGGTCGTGGCCCGATCCGCATCGGCCACGAACACCGTAAGGTCCGTCCCTGCGTAAGGAATGCCGGACGCGCTGGTGCCTGGGGCGAGGGGCCCGGCGCTGGTTTCGAGGCCGTCCAAGAGCCCATCGTCGTCGGTATCGGGATCCAGGGGCGAGGTGACAACGCCGTCCGCGCCCAACACGACCTCCTCCCCGTCGGAAATCCCGTCGTCATCGGAGTCGACGTCGAGCGGGTCGGTGATCCAGCCGTCCCGTCCGGGAACCACCTCTTCGCCGTCGGACAGGCCGTCGCCATCGGCATCGGGGTCCATAGGATCGGTCCCGATACGAACCTCGACCTTGTCGCTGAGCCCGTCGCCGTCAGCGTCTCGACTATCGTCCTGGGGATCACGAGGGTCCGTCTCCCCGGGATCGACCCGCCCGTTGCGGTTGAGGTCCTCCACCGTGTCCGCGAGGCCGCCGTGATCGGTGTCCCGCTGGGCGGGATCGGTATGGGTCGAGGGGTCGGCATCCGGGACGAAGCTGCCGTCGGTGCCACGATAGGGGATGTGGCGCCGGTCGCTCACCCCGCCGGGCAAAGGGGTGCCGCTCACTTCGAGACCGTCGGTCAGACCATCTCCATCGGTATCGGGGCGGCGAGGATCGGAGACGAATCCGTCGTGGCCGGGAACCAACTCCTCACCGTCGCCCACCGCGTCGTCGTCGGTATCCGCGTCGAGAGGGTCGGTATCGACCCCCGGTTCGTACTCAAGGGGGTCGCCCGCCGCGACTTCCACCCCGTCGAGAAGACCATCGTTGTCGGTGTCGGCGTCGCGAGGATCCGTGCCGAGGTGATCCTCTTGTTCGTCGGTCAGGCCGTCATCGTCATGGTCCCCTCGGTGCGGGCCGTCGTCATCGTCATCGTCGCCGGAGCGGGACGAGAGGCCCGAGGCCGCTACCAACGCCCCGTCGGGGCTCGCCGCGAGCGAGAGGGCGGCGCTGAACGCAGCCACGATCACGATGGCCAAAGCGCGAACCCACGCCCATGACCACGACTTCGATCCAGATGCGCGGGATCTCTTCATCAACGCCATCTTTCCCTCCCGATCGTACGACGAATATCTAGGCGGGGGATAGTCCGCCCGCGCCCGCCATTAGCGCGGGTCCCGCCCCTCGCCGGCCACTCGGGCGATGAACGCGGCGTAAAAGCGGATGGTCTCCGCGTAGTTCGAGACTTCGATGCGCTCGTTCTTGCCGTGGATCCGGCTCAGGTCCTCGGGCCCAAATCGGTTGAACAGGAACCGATAGGCGTCGGTCGCGACCTCCTCGTAGTGTCGCGAGTCGGTACCGCCCACCATGAGGTAGGGCGCGACGATCAGTCGGTCGTCCTGAGCGATCTCGCGGATCGTCTTCGACAACGCCACGAAACCCTCGCCCTCCGTGGACGAATAACGCGATGGGGTCGAACTGAAGGTGACGTCGCCGTCGCCGTAGAACTCGACGGCGACCCGATCGTCGTCGACCAGGGACTCGACATGCGCCTTGACCGACGCCGGCGTCTCCCCAGGAACGATCCGGAAGTTCACCACCGCCTCCGCTCGTTTCGGAAGCAGGTTGTCCTTCACCCCCGCCCGAAAGATCGTGGGCGCCGTCGTCGTTCGAATGGACGCATTGGTCGAAGGCGTCTGGGACAGCACATTGACCAGCAGCGGTTCGAACAACCACAGGTTGGCGAAGATCATCCGCTGGAAGAAGGGCATGTGAGGGCCCACCGCACCGAAGAACTTCTTCGAGCCCTGGGTCCGAGCGGGAAAGGGATTGGCCTCCAGGGTGGCCACCGCGCTCGCCACGATGCCGAGGGCGGTCTGCTGGGGGGGCATCGACGAGTGGCCGCCCGTACCCTCGGCGCTGAGCTTGAGGCTGACGTAGCCCTTTTCGGCGATCCCGATCAGGGCGACCCAGCCCTCGACTCCGGGCACGATGCCTTTGGTCAACACCCCGCCTTCGTCGACCACGAACGCGAGCTCGACCCCGCGCGACGCGAGCAGAGCGGCGATCGCCCGGGCGCCGGAACCGCCGATCTCCTCGTCGTGGCCAAACGCGAGGTAGATCGTGCGGCGCGGCTGAAAGCCGGCCTGCAGCAGATGCTCGACGGCCTCCAGGATGCCCAGCAGCCCCTGTTTGACGTCGAGGGTGCCCCGGCCCCAGATGTAGCCGTCTCGAATGGCGCCCGAAAAGGGCGGGTAGGTCCATCCTGGCGCGCCCTCCTCGACCGGAACCACGTCCTGGTGAGCCATGAGCAGAATCGGGCGCTGGGTCTCGTGGGCGCCTTTCCAGGTGAACAGCAAGCTGTGCCCGGCCACGGTTTCGGTGCTGAGTCGGGTGTGGGCGAGAGGGAAGGTCTGCTGAAGATAGCCGTGAAACCGGGCGAAGACCGCGGGATCGAAGTGGGGCGAATCGCTTCGGGTGACGGTGGGAATCCGGATCGCGCCCGCCAGCCGCTTCGCCGCCGCCGCGTCGTCGACGGTGACCACGTCCGACGGCGGCGGAAGAGGCGGCCGGTCGGCGGTGAACAACAAGGTCCGGATCACCACCGCGAAGACCATCACCGCGAAGACCATCACCAGCCCGAGCACCACCCAGCGCCCGGCCGCCGATCCCCCGCGGCGCGCGAACCGTGTTCGGTCGCTCAAACGCGATTGATATCCGTCCTGTGCCTCCGTCCCCGCCACCGTCGTCTGCAGATGCCACGAGACTCCCGCCCGGGGCAAGGCGAAACCCCCTAGTCACCCGGCGGCAAAGGTCTCGTCAGAAAACTCCGGGGGTCGGGTGCGGCGCGGTCGAGCTTGGCATACGCCGCCGAGCTGATAGGGAGGAGCCGTGAACTTGGAGAAAGAGGCGGCGCGACGCCGAACGTTCGCCATCATCTCCCATCCTGACGCCGGCAAGACCACCCTCACCGAAAAGCTCCTGCTGTACGCCAACGCCATTCACCTCGCCGGTTCGGTCAAGGCCAAGAAGACCTCCCGCCACGCGGTGAGCGACTGGATGAAGATGGAGCAAGAGCGCGGGATCTCGGTGACGTCGTCGGTGCTGCAGTTCGAGCACCTGGGCCGGGTCTTGAACCTCCTCGACACCCCAGGCCACGCCGACTTTTCGGAGGATACCTACCGAACCCTGGCCGCCGTGGACTCCGCGGTGATGCTCATGGACCACAGCAAAGGCGTCGAGCCGCGGACGAAGAAGCTCTTCGACGTGTGCCGGATGCGCAAGGTTCCCGTGGTCACCTTCATGAACAAGCTCGACCGCGCCGGCCTCGAGCCCCTCGAGCTCGTCGACGACGTCAGCGAGCAGCTCAACCTTCGCGTCGCGCCCATCAACTGGCCGCTGGGAATGGGCCGAAACTTCAAAGGGGTCGTGGACATCCACACCCGCGAGGTCACCCTCTTCGAGTCGAACCAGAGCCACGGGATGCAGATCGTCGAATCGAGCAAGATGCCCTTTTCGGAGGTCGAGCCGATCATCGGGGCCAGCCAGTTCGAGAAGATCTCCGAGGAGCTCGAGCTGCTTTCGGAGGCCGGAGAGCGGTACGACCACGACGCGTTTCTCGCCGGCGAGCTCAGCCCGTGCTTTTGGGGCTCGGCGATGAGCAACTTCGGGATCGAGATGCTCCTCGAGTTCCTGGCCGGCAAGGCCGCGCCGCCCGGCGCCCGCCGCACCGAAGACGACGCCGAGATCGTCCCCGGTCACGACCGCTTCACCGGCTTCGTGTTCAAGATCCAGGCGAACATGAACCCTCGCCACCGGGACCGGGTCGCGTTCATGCGAGTGGTGAGCGGGGAGTTCGAGCGCGATATGGACGTCACCATCGGGCGCAGCGGTCAGACGATGCGCATGGCCCGGCCTCAGTCGTTCATGGCTCAGGACCGTTCGCTCGTTCAAACCGCGTACCCGGGTGACATCATCGGCATCCATGACCCCGGTAAGCTCCGGGTCGGGGACACCGTGAGCCAGAAAGGCAAACTGCGGTTCGCAGGCATTCCGCGCTTCGCGCCCGAACACTTTGGCCAGCTGAGGCTCAAGGATCCCATGAAGCGCAAGCAGCTGGACACCGGGCTCGAGCAGCTCGCCCACGAGGGGGTCATTCAGCTGTTCTTTCGTCCGGACACCGGCCGCCAAAGCGCGTATCTGGGCGCGGTCGGAATGCTGCAGTTCGAGGTTCTTCGGGAGCGACTGAAGAACGAATACAACGTCAACGCGGTCTTCGAGTCGCTGCCGTTCAAGTATGCGCGATGGATCGGCGGCTCGCCGGAGGCTCTGGCGTGGTTGAAGCGAGGGGCCAGCTTCCACGTGCTCGAGGACCGAAACGGCGATCCCGTGCTGCTGACGGAATCCGAGTGGGGCATCAACTACGCGCTGGAAAACGCCAAAGGGCTCGAGCTGTACGACGTCGAGCCCCTCTGACCAACGCCGCCCGCCGCCCGTCGCCCCGCGGCATCACATCAGAACAGGGGAGGGGCGGTGATCAATAGAACCGTCCCTCCCCCTGGCCCGGGTTTACGACGCCACCGTCGAGCCGGACAATGGCCCCATGGTGAAGGAGCCTTGTCGCCCATGAATGGGTCCCGCTTTAGCTTCGAGCGTCACGCCGGCAACGCGCCGCTCGCCGCCCCGCCCTGGGGCCGGCTCCACATCCTGGCGCTCATCGCCGCCACCGCCGTCGTCGGCAGCGCCTGCGAGGACTCTTCGCCTCTGGTCAACGACCCCCTGGACACCGGCCACCTCGACGCGGACCTGACCAGCACCGCCGACTCGGGGTCGAGCGACAGCGGACCCGGGGCGGCGATGTGCGGTAACGAGATCACCGAGCCGCCGGAGGCGTGCGACTCGATGAACGGCTGCTGTGCCCTCGACTGCTCGGCAGTGCGGCCTAACGCGACCCCGTGCGCAGGATGCACGGCGACCGCGACCACTTCCTGTGTGGGTTGCTGGGAGGGCGACTGCCTCGGCTACGTGAGTCCGTGTCAGGACATCCTGGACCGCATGCCCACCGCCGCCAGCGGCATCTACACCATCGAACAATCGGTGACCGGCACCACCACCGTCCCCGTGTACTGCGACATGGAGACCCGCGGCGGCGGATGGACGATGGTGTACAAGAAATCGGCGGCGGTGGTCGGTGACGCCTCCGACCTGTGGTTCGGGCAATCGGTCAGCGCCACGGTGACCGAAGTCCTGAATCGGTCGCGCTCGACGCTCGACTACGTCAGCCCCTACATCGACGCGATATGGCCGGCGTTCACCGAAGCCCGGGTCGAGATCCTTACCGGAACGGTCACCGCGCGGTGGATGGAGTTCGATCTGAGCGACAGCGACAATCAGGATTGGTACCGGCCCAGTCGGGTCACGGCCAGCGACTGGACGGACCTGCCGACCGACGACACCTGGGAGAACGGCCAAGGTCGATTCTTCTCGATCGAAGGGGCGGGCCCGCGAGACTTCTATATCAACAACAACTGGGGGGGCTGCCCGGCCGATCGAGGCTGGATCATGATTACGCGCAGCACGTTCTGTTTTTGGGAAGGGCGCACGAGCGACTTTCCGAGCGAGATCATCTACTCGGTAGGGACGACGCTGGGCATGGCCGCCAACGCCGAGACCGGCTTCGCAGATGCGTTCATCGTGTTCGTTCGGTAGCGCTCGGGAACGTCAGCGCGGCTTGGTGTCGTTGTAGAGGTTGACCGCTTCTTCGGTCACCCGCATCGCGTCAGCGGCGCCGAGGATCTGATCGACCTCGACCGTCTTGTGTTCGAGGATCTTGTAGTCTTCGAAGAACCGCTGGATCTCGCGCAGGTTGTGTTTCGGGAGCTGGTTGACGTCTTCGACGTGGGCGTACGCGGGGTCGTCGACGTTCACGGTGATGAGCTTGTCGTCCGCCCTCCCTTCGTCGGCCATACGCATCATGCCCACCGGGCGCCCTCGCACCACCGACAGAGGCAGCACCGGCTCGCTCATCAATACCAAGGCGTCGAGCGGATCACCGTCATCGCAGTACGTCCGCGGGACGAAGCCATAGTTGGCCGGGTACACGACCGAGCTCCACAGAACCCGGTCGACCTTGAGCAGGCCCGTGCGCTTGTCGAGCTCGTACTTGACTTTGCCTCCGCGCGGAATCTCCACCACGACGTGGACGACGGTCAGGTCTTTGCCAGGACTGGGGAACAGATCGTGCCAGGGATGCATCGCGGAGATGATGTGGGCGGAGCGCGGCGACCGCAAGCCTCAAAGGGTGACCACCGACGTATCGGCCGGGCGGTACCCCCCACTGTCCGGCGACCAGACCCGCCGCTGCACTTGCACCGCGTCTTCGCCCAGCGTGTAGAGGTTGTAGCCGCCGCCGTGGGCGAGGTCCGTCGCGCTCCCGGCGCAGATCACCGCCCGACGGCGGGTTCGCACTGCATAACTGCGGTGCATGTGGCCGTGGAGGACGAGATCGACGCGAGCCTCTTCGTCATCGAGCACCGCCATCAGTGCGTCGGCGTCTTGAATGGCGTGGTGGGGCCGATCGGGCCGACCATCCGCCCGAAAGAAGCCGTAGTGCACGAGCACGATCGTTCGCCGACCTTCCGCCGCGAGTTGAACGAGGAGCGTCCGCAAGGCGGCAAGCTGGGTCGGTCCCGCCAAGCCTGACGAGTCGATCAGCGTGGTCGGCCGGGACACATCGAGCCCCACGAGAGTTATGGCTCCGACGTCTTTGCGAAACGGATAGCCCTGCCCGCCGTCTGCGAGACGGCCAAAGTGCGTCTCGAACCATCCCAGGGTCGTCGCCGCGGGCGTGTAGCGGTCGTGGTTGCCGGGGATGACCGTGTAGCGGTCGGGCTTCGACAGCCGAGGCCCAAACAGCGCCGCGCAGCGTTCGAACTCCTCGTAGTAGCTCATCTGCGTGATGTCCCCGGTACACACCGCGTGATCGACACCCTGGTCGTCGATGTCCTCCAGCAGGCGCGCTATCCGCGTCTCGACGTCGGCGAAGTGCCGGCGTCGCCCCCCGACGTAGTAGTTGAGGGCGCCCGCGGCCCGCTTGCTCCACAGGCCGCCCATCGTGCGGGGAGACAGGGTCACATGAATGTCGGAGAAGTGCGCGATGCGCATCGGTTACCTCGCCGAGCCGAACCACTTTGGCACCAGATCCGGGAACAGGTTGTCGCGGGCTTCGAGGACATCGAGATCCCGCTGTAACACGGCGTCGGCTTCGATCTGCTCCGAGAGCCGATCGACCTCGGCCAGGTGTCCGCGGAGCCGCCGCTCGGCGTAGCTGACGGTGGTGCCCATGGTCAGCATGAACGGCCAGTCGCTGGCCGCCGCCAGGCACAGCGACCGGATCATCTGGCGCATCGCGCGGTCCACCGAGACCGTCCGCTCGGGAAACAGATCCACGAGATACTGCACCCGACGCACCGCCCGGTGCAGCCGCGGCCAGACCCAATCGTTTCGTTCGTTGAGCCACACCTCGGCCTGACCCCGCCGTCCCCAAGAGCTGCGGGCCGGCTGGGCCATCTGCCATTGGGCGCCGAGACTGACCACGTCGCCCATCGAGCGGAGCTTCGCTGCGGCGGGGGTCTCGGCCATCCCCCGCGCGACCTCATCGATAAAATCCGGCCCTTCGAACCACCAGTGCCCAAAGAGCTCGGCGTCGTACGGCGCGGTGATCACTCGGTCACCCGGGGGGCGCACCCCTGGACCCAACGCCTCGTAACGAAGGATATCGCAGAAGTTCTGGGCATGCTGTCGACACGCCACCATTGCCTCTTGACGGTCGTAGACTTCCTTTTGATCGAGAGGCACGCTCCGCCCGGTGATCCGGTGGCGCTTGATCCCCGTATGGCGGCGCATCCGGTTCGACAGCAGGAGCCCTTCCAGAAGCGCCTCCGGAAGATCGAAGCCCGCGTCGCGGTAGTACTCCCGGTAGCGGAAGTCGCCCGGATATCCGATTTCTGCGCTCCATACCCGCCGCGAGGTCGTCGGATGCCGGGGGAAAGCGAAAACACCGGCGGGGGTCATCAGCGGCGCGATGTGGCCGAAAGCGGGCGCGGGGTCCGCAAGGTGAACGGCGTGGGCATCGACGACGAAGTACAGCAGGCCTTCGTCGGCCAGCACCTGGTCCAGACCTGGCGCGTACCCGCACTCCGGCAACCAGATCCCCGCCGGGTGACGGGCGAAGTGGCGCCGATGGGTTTGAGCGCCCAGTTTGACCTGCGCCCGTACGAACTCCGGCGTCACCTCGAACATCGGCAAAAACGCGTGGGTGGCGGCGCAGGTCGCGATCTCCACCACCCCCGCGTCCATCAGGCGCCGAAAGGCGCCGACGACGTCGCGGCCTTCGGCTTCAAACAAATCGGACAGGCGTTCGAGGCGAGCCCGGTAGAAACCATCCACCTGAGTCATCCACGGATCCTCGCCCGGCGCGCGGCTCAAGCCGTCGGTCAGCTCAATGAGCCGATCGAGCCGCCGCCGGTACCGCTGGATGAGCAGGTCGTCCGTGAGCATCTCGCACAGGGTCGGGCTCATGGACATGGTCAACTTGACTGGCAACCGATCCCGGACCCAGCCCTTCATCACTTCGATGATCGGTAGATAGGTCTCGGTGATCGCTTCGAAGAGCCAGTCTTCTTCGAGGAAGTCGTCGTGCTCCGGGTGGCGGATGAACGGGAGGTGCGCGTGGAGAAATAGACACACCGACGTGGTCGAGGACTGCCCATCGGCCATCGAGTTGTCCTCGGAGACCTTCTCGGTCACAGATCGCCTTTCGGCGGCGAGAAGCGGGACTCGGAGCCTAGGTCTT
The DNA here is from genome assembly GCA_028289325.1 of Myxococcota bacterium. Lineage (GTDB taxonomy): Bacteria > Myxococcota > Kuafuiibacteriia > Kuafuiibacteriales > Kuafuiibacteriaceae > JANQQN01. The sequence continues at coordinate 9,098 of JANQQN010000561.1, forward strand.
CAGCCAGGCGATGCTCCGAACCCCCTTGGTCGGCCAAACGGGCCTCGGAGCCCCCCTGGTCGGCCAAGCGGGCCTCCGAACCCTCCTGGTCGGCCAAGCGAGCCTCCGAACCTTCGTCGGTCGGGGCGCGGTCGCCTTCGGCTTCGCCCTTGGGCCCGCCCGGGCCCGGCTTGAGCCGCCGTCGAGACTCGACGCCCAACCGGCTCTCGGAGCCTTCCTGCACGGACCAGGTCGTAGTTTCGATCTCCACTGTCGCCTCCCACTCGACGACCACCGGCGGCTCGGCCGGCGGAACGGCGTCGGCCGACGCGGCGGACTCGGCCACGGGCATCTCCATGGGAACGGGCTTGGGGCGAGGCGGCAGCCTCGGCACTTGGGTCAGGTCCCAGGCGGAGTTCAACACGCCTCGGTAGGACACGCTCGATACCATCGCGGCCATCCCCGCGGGTTTCGGGAGCGAGGGCGGCGTCGCCGCGGGCGCGGATCGCGCCACGATGAGCTCTCGGTCAGAATTTCGGGCCCACAGCTCGGCTCGATACGACGCGTCGGCGAACGGCACCCGAACGTAGCGACGACCGGACGGGACCGCGGCCGTGCTCTTATGGACCAGGCCCGAGCCGCTGGGCTGCACGATCTTGAGCAAGAACTGCAGGTCGCCTTCGACGCCCGCGCCCCGAACGAGGCCCGCGGCGTCCAGATCCCAGTACACGAATAGCCACTCGGCATCCCGGGCCAGCACCACGATCTCGCCGTCTTCGACGGGAAGACCATCGGATTGACTGCCCTGACCCGAACCCGGCCCTCCGGCGCCGCCCGAAGAAGGAGCGTCGCCGTCTTGCGCATCGGGTTCTACGAGGTCCGCCCAGGGGGTCCGACCGGACGGCGGCTCGCCGGTCGACGATCCAGGCTTCGCGGGGGGCGTCGTGAACGCGACGGGAAGGTCGGGGACCGGCGGCAACGCCCCGGCCATCGGCGAGCGCCCGTCTGGGCCGGCGGCGAGGACGATCGGGTCGGTCGGGACCGGAGGCGCGGCATTCATCGCCTCGGCCACCACCTTGTCGTCTTCCACCGCGTCGGCGGCGCGGGTCAGTTCGTCCTGCGCCTCCGGGCTCGCCCGCTGGGGCGAGTGTGTTCCGTTCCGTACTGGGTCAGACGGTAGCGGGTCACCGGGCTGGGTGCGGATCGGCTGTCCCGCGATTCGGGACACCACTTCGTCGGAGAGCCGAACCCGAGCCTCGTCGACCCGCTCCCGAACCTGCTCAATGGCGTCCTTGAGGGCGCGAGCGCTGGTCCAGCCCCGCTCCAGGAGGCGCCACACGCGACGCGAGCGGTCGTCGTTGCTCATGCACGATGCGCCTATCATGCAGGGCGTCGCAGGGCGACCGTTCCGAGACACCGAGACGCCTCCCTGGCAACGGAAGCCGGTGACGACCAGGGAAAGGATGACTCCGGGGGGCGTTGGTTGGACACATTGGCGGCGACCGGTCATGCTCTGGACGTGCACGCAGAGCTCATCTACGCCGCCGTCGCTGGCGGCGCGCTCGTGGGCATCCTCGCCATCGTCGTATCCAGCGCCGCCCAATGGTGGCGAATGCGACGGGTCCGCCTGCCGCGCCGGCTGAGCTTTCAGCCGGTCGAAGGCGCCGACCTTCCCGAGGACGCGCGCGCACCCCTCGCGTTTCTCCGGGAACGGCTACGGCCGCTGGGCTTCATCGAGCTCGATGGTCCGATGCTGCTCACCTCCCTCAGCCAGGTCGGCCACCGGCTGTGGCTGGTCCCCTTCGTCCACGAGGACGAGCGTGCGTACTTCTTCCTGGGCATCGACGCCGCGATCAGCCCCAGCAGCGAGCTCGCCATCCACATCGTCACCCCGTTGGTCGACAACCGACGGGTCGAGACCACCACCCTCGAGGTCCTCGGCCAGCTGATCCGTCCCGAGGCGGTCGCGGCCCAGGTGGTTCTCGACGCGGATTCCGTGGAGGAGATCTGGAGCCGCCACCGACGGGCCCTGACCCGATTCGAGCGGGCGGAGCGACGGGAAGCCCGCCCCGCAGACTGGGCACCGCTGGCCCGTGCCGCCTACGAGAGCTGGCTTCGGGCGGCGGTGCGCTCGCAGCGCCTCATCCTCGACAACAGCCAGCAGACCTACAAAGTCCGAGGTCGACCACGCCGGCTTCTGTAATCGGATCGACCGCGACATCTCCCGCGGTTCGACCGGTCCACGCCTGACCTTCCATCCTCAAGACAGCGCTCGCGAGGACGACCTTTCTGTTACGCGGCGCCACGCCGCGGCGAAACGATGGCAGAACGGTCGGAACGCGGAGGCGACCGATGAGCTCGGCGCTGCCTGCCCAGGTCGGCGAAGAGATCGCCGGATACGAGCTGCGGGGTCTCTTGGGCCGCGGCGGCATGGGGTGCGTGTTCGACGCCACCCACACCAAGCTCGGGCGAAGAGCGGCCCTCAAGTTCCTGGCCCCGGACCTCGTAGGGTCCGATGAGTACGTGAAGCGGTTCCTGAGCGAGGCGCGAATCGTCAACAGCGTCCGCCACCCCAACATCGTCGACATCTACGACTTCATCGAGCTGGAGCAGCCCATCCGAGTCGCCTACGTGATGGAGTTCGTCGCCGGCCAGTCGCTGGGCCAGATCCTCAAGGAACGCCGGCTGACTGTGAAGCAGGCGGTGAACATCACCCGGCAGCTGGCGAGCGCGCTGCAGGCGGTGCACGCCCGGGGCGTCGTGCACCGGGATCTCAAGCCGGACAACCTCCTGATCACCGGCCCCCTCGACACGGACCTGTCGGACGTGCCGAGCCTCAAGGTTCTCGACTTCGGCATCGCCAAGGCCTCGGCGACGGCCGCCGAGCACCGGACGGTCACCGGGGCGATCCTCGGCACCCCCTCGTACATGGCCCCGGAGCAGGTCGCGGGGCACGACGTCTCGGGGGCGACGGACATCTACGCGATCGGCGAAGTGTTCTACGAGATGGTGACCGGTCGCCGCCTGTTCCAGGGCGACCGGATCCAGATGATGACCCAGAAGCTCGGCGGGACCGCGCCGAGCCTGAGCTTGCCCCCCGACTTGCCCAGCCAGGCGGCTATCTACGCCTTCGTCTCGCACTGCTTGGCCGTCCAGCCGACAGAGCGACCGGATATGGCCGGCGTCCTCGCACACGTGGACGAGGTTCTCGCCCAGCTCAGCGAAGACATCCCCCCGACCTTGCTGACCCCGGTCCCTCCGCCCGCGTTGACCCCGAGCTTCGATTCGCGGTCGGGGTCCGCGGCGTCCATGGACGCCGCCTCGACCCCCATGGCCATGGCGTCGGTGGCGGCCCTACGGGCCCCCTCCGCCGGGATTGGCTTTCGGATGCTGGCGGTGGCGGCGCTGGCGCTCGCCCTCGGCGTTGGGGCGGCCACGATGCTGAGCAAACACCTGACCTG
>JANQQN010000570.1 GCA_028289325.1 Myxococcota bacterium
AACGCGCCGTCCGCGCCCTCTTCCAACCGCACCCCGAGCGCACGAAGGGCCCGCTCGGTGTGGTCCCGCGATCGCCCGGGCTCCCGCACTTCGCTCGGCCCGTCGGCGTAGAGCCCCGCGAGGAGGATCGCCGACTTCACCTGCGCCGACGCGATCTGGAGGTCGTGCGCCACGCCTCGCAGATCCCCGCCCTCGATGCGGATCGGGGGCCGCAGCCGCCCATCGTCGCGCCCTTCGGCCCCGTCATCGGGCCGCGGCGCCGCGGACAGCGACGCCCCCATGGCCGTCAGGGGGGCCAACCGCGCCATCGGGCGTCGACGCAGCGAGTCGTCGCCATCGAGCGTGTACCGGCCCCCGGCGGCGGCGAGGACACCGGCCATCAACCGCATCGTGGTGCCGCTGTTGCCGCAGTCCAGCCGCTCGGCCCTCGGGCGCAACGCCGACGGGCCCCCGACCCCATCCACGACGTATCCTTGGTCATCCTCCTCGATGGGCACCCCCAAGGCCCGGAGCACAGCCGCGGTCGAGCGGTTATCGGCTCCGCGTCCCGCGGGCGTCACGCGACAGCGACCGCGCCCCAGCGCGGCCAAAATGAGCGCCCGGTGGGTGATGGATTTGTCGGGGGGCGCCTCGGTATGACCGTTGAGAACGGTCGGCCCCTGTATCTGTAGCGTCGTCATGGTTCACCGAAGGCGATACTCGAAGTCTCGATACGTAGGCTTGCGCGGGATCCGAAAGCGGAACCGCTTTTCCTGCCCGGGCGAAAGGACGGCGTCTTTGAGCAGATCCTCCTGAAAAGAAGACCCGACCGCCCCATCGGCGTCCTTGGTCATCACCATCAGGGTGGCCGCGTGCAGCGGGCGGTCGCCGTCATTGGCGATCGTGCCCGCTACGGTCAGAAGGCCGGGCACGGTCTCACCGTCGGGTTTGGTGGCGGGGGTGACGGAGAAGCCATCGATCCGCACCGAACGAAGCAGATAGTCCTCCCGGTCTTCTTCCGACATTCGGTCGACCCCCGCATCCGCGGTCAGCCGCGCTCGGTTCGCCCGCGCGGGGTCACCGAGATCCTTGGCGACATACAGCGCGAAACAGAAGTAGGCGATGCCTACGGCCCCCAGGACTGGAAGGAGCTTCTTACCCGAGATCTGTGCCACCGAATCCTGGTTCGAACGCCGACCGCCGCCGGTCAATCCACAACCGCACGGTCACCGCCATAGATGTCTCAGGTCGTCGAGCATCTCCAGAATTCGCTGGTTTTCCGCCGGTCGCCCCACGGTGATGCGAAGGGTGTCCTCGAGTCCGTAGCCGGCGAGCCGACGGATGTACCCGCCGCGCTCGGCGAGCGCGCGGACCACGCCGTCGGCGTTCTTGGGCAGGGCGACGGTCACGAAGTTCGTCTGGCTCGGCAGCGGCGACAGGCTGAGGGCTTTGAGCCCCGCAGTCAGCGCGTGTACGCCCTGCCGGATCACCCGCCGACTCGTCGCGACGTGGGCTTGGTCCGTGAGCGCGGCCAGGGCGCCGGCCTGCCCCACGCTGGACACGTTGTGGGCCTGACGAACCCGGTCCAGGTACGGCACCAGCTCCGGATCCATCACCCCGTACCCCACCCTCAGCCCGGCGAGACCATAGGCCTTCGAAAACGTCCGCAGCACCACCAGCCGCGGCCGCAAGGGCAGGAGGCTGAACGAGTCCGGAAAGTCGGCCGCGTCGGTCAGCTCGGCGTACGCCTCGTCGAGGACCACGATCACCGACCGCGGAATGCGCTCCAGAAACGCTACGAGGGCCCGATGGGGCACATAGGTCGCGGTGGGATTATTGGGATTGGCGATGAACACCAGCTTCGTGCGGAGATCGACCAGCGCCGCGAGGCCCACGAGATCGTAACGGCCGTCCCGCAGCGGAGCGAGCAAGACCTCTCGCCCCGCCGCGTGGCCGACGAGGCGATACACGGCGTAAGAGGGCCAAGCGCTCACGACCGTCTCGCCCTGTCCGACGAAGGTCCGCACCAGGCGTTCGATGAGTTCATTGGCCCCGTGCCCGATCACCACCGCGTCTTCCGACACCTGGTGGTGGGCGGCCACCGCCTGCTTGAGGGACAGCGCTCGAGGATCCGGAAACCGGTGCAGCTCGGTGACCGCAGTCTGGATCGCCGCTTGTGCCGCGGGGCTGGGGCCCAAAGGATTCTCGTTCGCGCTCATCAACAGCGCGGCGTCGCCGTGCCGAGCCGTCAGGTCGGCCCAGTAGGGGCTTTGGGGGGTCAACGGCGGCATGGCCGCGACTTCGGGTCCGACGAGCGTCGTGCCCCCCCACTCCGTTCGCGCGGCCTCCGCGACCGCCCGCGCCGCTTCGGCTTCGGGGACGTTCGCAATGCCTTTGCTGTTCACGCCACCACGCCCAGCCGGCGGAATCGACGGTACCGGTCCTCGACCAGGGCATCCGCATCGAGGGCGCTCAGCTCATCGAGATGGCGACCGAGGGCCGCGGCCAAAGCCTGGGCGGCCACCAAAGGCGCCCGGTGGGCACCGCCGTCGGGCTCGTCGACGACCGTATCCACCACCCCCAAAGCGAGCAGGTCCGGCGCGGCCAGCTTCAGGGCGTCGGCGGCGCGAGGCGCCTCCTTCGCATCTTTGAACAGGATCGACGCGCAGCCTTCGGGGGAGATGACCGAGTAGGTCGCGAACTGCATCATGACGATGCGATTGGCCACCCCGACCGCAAGGGCGCCACCGCTTCCGCCCTCCCCCACCACCGCCGCCACCACGGGCACGGTCAGCGCGGCCATCCGCTCGAGAGAATCGGCGATCGCCTGCGATTGGCCCCGTTCTTCTGCGTCGAGGCCGGGAAACGCACCCGGGGTGTCGATGAGGGTGACCACCGGCCGCCGAAAGCGTTCGGCGAGGGCCATCAATCGCTGCGCCTTTCGGTAGCCCTCCGGGCGCGGCATGCCGAAGTTACGGTGAACGTTCTCCTGCGTCGTCCGGCCCTTTTGGTGGCCGATGACCATCACCCGGTGGTCGCCAAGACGAGCCAGACCGCCCACGATGGCCGGGTCGTCGGCGAACCCTCGGTCTCCGTGGAGCTCCTGAAAACCGGCGAATCCGAGCTGGATGTAGTCGAGGGCGAACGGGCGCTCGGGATGGCGGGCCAGCT
>JANQQN010000577.1 GCA_028289325.1 Myxococcota bacterium
GCTGGTGGGCCAACGTCTTGTAGGTCTTCAGATTCACCGCTCGCACGGGGTGGTGAGTGCCCGCCTTGGGCGCGACCCCACTCCCGGACGACCCGGTGATGGCGACGGTCTCTACGACCCCGTTCAGCCACCCGCGCCGGGCGAGAGGAAGCAGACCCAGCTCGATGGTGGTCGCGAAGCAGCCGGGGCTGGCGATGCGGCCCCCGCCCCGAATCCGCTCCCGGTTCAGCTCCGGCAGGCCGTAGACGAACGAATCCAGCAGAGCCGGCGCGGGATGGGTCGTCGCGTAGAACCGCTCGTAGGCCGCGACATCGCGAAGCCGAAAGTCGCCGGACAGGTCCACGACCTTGGCCCCGGTCTCGAGGATCTCGGGCACCTTGTGGGCGGACACCTTGTGGGGCAGCCCGAGGAGCACGATGTCCATCCCTTCGGCCGCGGCTCGAGCCGAGAGGTCTTCGAAGCGCAGATCGGTGAAGCTGGCCAAGTTCGGATGGGCGGCCCCGACGGGCTGCCCAACGTAATCGATGCTCGCAACCCGGACCAGCTCGACCTCGGGATGCATCATCAGGCGGCGGATCATCTCCCCACCGCCATAGCCACTGCCGCCGATGATCGCGGCTTTGAAACGCTTTGCCACGGCCGGACGGTACCATGGAGGACCGAGGTCCGATGCTTTCGTTGGTGGCCTCGATCGGGCGGCTCAGAGGCTTCAGCGCTCGTCCTCAACCGCCCAAGCAAGGCCGAGGCACACCTCAGCGCTCGTCCCCTCGAACGCCAAACGGGGCCGCACACACTTCATTGGTTCGTTCTCACCAGGTTATGCGTGGTTCGTCCCAGAGATCATGATGGTCCCAAAGCCTCGACGACACAGGCCGGCGACGTCGGGGGCCCTGTGCCGGGGTAAATGTGGGGCCCTACGCCGTTCTTTCGAAGCAGAAGCAGCCGGGGCCCCCACCTTTAGGCGCTGAAGCAGCCTATCGAAGAACCAGCGTCCCACTCGCGCCGGTACCCCGGACAGGGACCCCCGGCGGCGCCGGCCGGACAACGAAGGCACCCAACGCCACAACGGTACCCCGGACAGGGACCCCCGGCGGCGCCGGCCGGCCAACGAAGGCACCTACACCCCACACGGTACCCCGGACGCGGGCAACGGTACCCCGGACGCGGGCAAACGGTACCCCGGACCCGGACAAACGGTACCCGGACCCAGACAAACGGTACCCCACCCGAGGTCACCGATCGAATGTAACGGATCAAGCCTGAGCGGCGGGGGGAAGCGCGATCGGCTCCGGAACCGGCTTATTGGGCATCACCAACCGAAAGATAGCTTGCTTGACCGACGCCACCGCTTCATCGGGGACCGCCGCGCCGTCGAGGAACCCTTGAATGAACAGCCCATCGAACATCGCCAAGGTAATAGCGGACAGGTGAGCCGGCGGAAGCGCGCAGTTGAAGTGACCGGTGGCCTGGCCTTCTTCGAGGATGATCTGGATCGACGTTCGGTAGCCCTGATACATCCGCTGAAAGCGACGTTTGACCTCCGGATTGGCGTCCGCGGTCTCGAGGAGCAATCCGAGCAGGAGCCGCAGCGTGTCGGGTCGCTCGCGGGCCAGTTCCCGGTAGAGGTCCACGAGCTTCGCGAGCTGACGCGGCGGGTCGGGCTGGGCCAGCAGCTCGGCCCCGGCCCGGGACTCCCACGCGCTCATCGCCCGGTCGACCACCGTGAACAGCAGATCTTCTTTGTTCTCGAAGTGCCAGAAGATGGAGCTTTTGCTCGTCTTCGCCTCCTTGGCGATCAGGTCGAGGGAAGTTCCCGCGTATCCGCGCGTCGCGAACAGACGCGTCGTGACGTCGATGATCGCGTGGCGGGTCTGCTCACCTTGCTCTTTGCGCTGTCGTTGGGCCATGACGGCTATGTACTAACCGGTCAGGACATTGGCAACCGCCAGCGTCCAGTCAGCGTTTAGTTCTGTATTTCCAGTAACATAGCTCAAACACAGGGGCCGCCACGAGACGAGTCGAAGCGTTGACCACGGCCCGGCAGCCCCGGCGGTTGCACCGCAACGTCGGCTGCATCGCGATCTGCGACGTCGCGGGCCGAGACGAGATCCGAACCGCCTCCTCGAAGGTGCGGTTCGCCCGACTCGCGCGGCGGATGCAAGGTGATTTGCGACCGGGGACGGTCCCCGCCTGCCGCCAGCGAGGATCTGCTACCGCCCCTTGTCTTTGTCTCGCTTGGCGAATATTCACGCACTCTGAATGCAAGCCAAGAGTACGCCCGAAATCTTCGGACATCCCGCGGGCCTGTTCACGCTCTTCTTCGCGGAGATGTGGGAGCGCTTTTCCTACTACGGGATGCGGGCCCTGCTCACGTTCTACATGATCAAGGGCTTCTTGGGCCTCAACGACACCGCGGCGTACCAGATCTACGGCGCGTACACCGCGCTCGTATACATGACCCCGTATTTCGGGGGCATGCTCGCGGATCGGTTGTTAGGGCGCCGGCGCGCGGTGGTCCTCGGCGGCCTGTTGATGGCCGCCGGCCACCTGTTGATGACCATAGAAAACCGAACGATGTTCTTCACTGCGCTCGCCTTCCTGATCGTCGGCAACGGTTTCTTCAAACCGAACATCTCGACCATGGTGGGCGAGCTGTACCCGAAGGCCAGCGACCGAAAAGACGCGGGTTTTACTGTTTTTTACATGGGCATCAACCTCGGTGCTGCGCTGTCCCCGATCCTGTGCGGCTACGTCGGAGAGACCTTCGGCTGGCATTACGGCTTCGGCCTCGCGACCGGCGGAATGCTGATCGGCGTTGCCATCTTCATCATGCCGACGCGCGTTACCCAGTTCCTGATCGGCTTCGGCGCCCTCAGCACTTCGATCGCCCTTCCTTTCCTGCAGGACACCCTCATTCAGCTCATCGTTCGCCTGCTCATGGCGATCGTGCTCCTGGCCGCGGGCGCGATCGCGGTGCGCGCGCTCAGCATCGGCGCCATCCCCGAGTGGGTCGGCGCTCCGCCGAGCATGGAGCGCCTCCGCACGAAGGTGTTGGGCTTCATCCCCGCCGATATGGCGGTGTACCTCGGCTCGATCCTGTCCGTGGGCATCTTTGCCTTCATCGTTCAGGAGCGACAGGTCGCGGCCATTGTCTTGAATGGGGTGGGCATCATCGCGTTTGGTTACCTCCTGTTCGAAGCGATCTTTCGCTGCCAGAAGGTGGATCGCGAGCGACTGTTCGTGGTCGTGGTGCTCGCGGTCTTTCACGCGTCGTTTTGGGCGTTCTTCGAGCAAGCCGGCACCAGCTTGAACAACTGGACCGACCGCAACATCGATCGTGTCGTCGAGTCCAAAACGATCGCGGCCGACCAGGTCGGCGCCCAAATGCGATTCCGGATCGATCTGAAGACCACGGACAGCGAGCTATCGACGCTGCCGCCCCTCACCCAGGAGCAACTCGGCCAGCAAAACGACGATCCCGCCTTCAAGGCCACCGTCGTCGAAGCCATCCGGCAGGTCGAAGCGTTTCGCAATGCGCGGCGTCCGGAGAGCGAACGGGTCAATCAGGCGGACATCGATAACCTCTTGGCTCGGGTCAAGGACGAGCCGCTGTTCACCATGACCGGCCTGTTCTATCTTCGAGAGACGGCCCAGCTCGAGTCCCGGCCCGACAACTTCAAATCCATCGGCTGGACGGTCGCATCGAGCAACGTCGGCATGGGCGTGGCGCACTCCGAGATCCCCGCCACCGAGTTTCAGGCCGCCAACGCGGTGTACATTCTCCTGTTCGGGCTCGTGTTCAGCGCCCTGTGGACCTTCCTATCGAGGCGCGACATGAACCCCAGCGCGCCGGTCAAATTCGCCCTCGGTCTCGGACAGCTCGGTATCGGCTTCATGGTGTTCTACGCCGGTGCCCTGTCCGCCGACGGGCGGGGTATGTCGTCCATGGCCTTCTTGCTCATCGGATGGATGCTGGTCACTACCGGCGAGCTGTGCGTCTCCCCGGTCGGCCTGTCGATGGTCACCAAACTAGCCCCGCGGCGCCTGGTCAGCACGGTGATGGGCGTGTGGTTCGTATCGATCACCTACGGTAACTACATCTCGGGGCTCATCGCGACGTTGACCAGTCCCAGCCAGGGCGACCAAAGCAAGCTGGCTGCGCTCGGACAGGCGATCATCGACATCTTCACCGGTGGCGGCCACGGCGGCGGCGGCCTACAGATGATCCCTCCCCCGCAGCAAACGGTGGCCACCTACGGGGACGTCTTCGGATTGATCGGATGGATCGCCCTGGGCGCAGCGCTCATCTGTTTCCTCCTCAGCTGGACTTTGAATCGCTGGATGCACCCCGAAGTCACCGACGAGGGGTGACCCGGCCGCATCGGCGTCGACCCACCGCGTCGGTTCGCCGGCGTCAACATCGCGTTCGGAACGGACTGCGGCGTATCGCCCCACGGCATGAACGCCCAGGAGTTCGTGTACATGGTGCAAGCCGGCATGCCTGCGATGGAGGCGATCAGATCCGCGACCATCAACGCGGCGAAGCGGCTGCGGATCGACGACCGATTGGGTACGGCAAAAAAGGGCAAGCTGGCCGACATTGTCGCCGTCTGAGGCGACCCGCTCGAAGACATCAAACTCATGCTGAAGGTCGACTTCGTGATGAAGGACGGCGAGGTCTTCAAGCGCCCCGGCTCAAGATGACGAGCGAGATGTCGGCGCGGTCTGGCGTGAGCAGCGTCGCCGACATGGCATCGAATACACCAGGCTTGCATCCGCGCCCATGTCCGGCCGGCGCTGGCGACCACAGCCCATACCGTACGGCCGGGGAATCCGCGGCGCGCGACCTAAGATGCAACCGACGCTTGTTTCGGGGGCCCGGTCCGACGTATCTCCAATGGGTGGGGACGGCCCGAAAGCTGAGCCGCGAAGATAAGCGGCGCCGCATCATCGATGCGGCCGTCCAAGTCTTCGCGGAAAAAGGATTCTTCGGGGCGCGGGTGTCGGAGATCGCCGATGCCGCCGGCGTCGCGGACGGCACCATCTATCTGTACTTCAAGAGCAAAGACGACCTCCTAGTCTCTCTTTTCGAAGAGAAGATGCAGGGGATCATCGAGAACCTGGTCGCCGCGTTGTCGGAGCATACCAAAGATCCCGAAGCGAAGATCCGCCGCTACATCGCCGAACACCTGAGGCTCGTCGCGGATCAGCCGGCGCTCATGCAGGTCCTCACCATCGAACTGCGCCAGAGCGCCCGCTTCATCAAGGAGTACCACCCCAAAGAGTTCCGACGGTACCTCGAGCTGCTTCAGGGCATCCTAGAAGAAGGGCAGCGCCAGGGCGTTTTCCGAGAAGATCTCGATCCCTTGGTGTTTCGACGCGCGTTGTTCGGCGCGCTCGACGAGATGTCTCTCGAATGGATCTTGAAGAACATGGAGGGGGCCAGAAACGACGCTCGCCCTAAGCGCGACCCCAATCAGGTCGCTGAGGTCTTCAGCGACTTCATGATTCGAGGGCTTAGGTCGTAGCCGACGTCATCCCTAGCCGCGGGGACCAGCATCGACCGACTCGGCCTCGGTCATCTTCTTACCACTCGGTGGTGGGCTAGGCGCCGTCGGTCTTCTTGGCCGCGGACTATTTGGCTCCGGCCGCCTTGGTCGTCGCCTTCTTCTTCGAAGCTTTCTTCTTGGTGTCGGCGGACGCGGTATCCTTCGCCTCGGTGGCCTCCGCCTTCGCGGGCGATGCCTTGGCCGGCTTCGGCGGGGGCTTGGTGCCGGCGACGGTCCGGATTTTATCCATGCCCTTGCCGAGCCGCATGTTCGTCATGTCGACGAGCTGCGCCTTGGTGTAGGTCGCGAGCTTCGCCTTGAAGTCGTCATCCGCCGTCAAGCCAGCTTTCGCACGAGCGTCGACGATCGCCGCCTCTAGCTTGGCCCGGTCGCCGTAACCTTCTCGGACGACCTGCTCCACTCGGTACAGCCGCAGGAGCTTGGCGTTGGACAGCCCCATGAGGCGAGATTTGACTTCGTTGGCGCTGCTGTCGCCGTGTCGCTTGTCGACGAGCTTGACCAGCTCCGAGACCAGCGATGCCCGATCGCCGAAGTTGTCTTTCACTTCCTGCATCGGCGTCTTCTTCATCGATATCCCCTTTTCGCGGGCCGAGTCTGGTCTGGCGAGCCACTCGCGGGACCGCCCGGCATGGCGAGGACGGCGGTGGTACCCCGCCACCCCAGGCACGACAAGCGTAAATAAGGCAAAAGATCGGGGTTCAACTCCGCCGCCCCGTTGAGTACCGCCCGGCGGCTTCGCTACCATCTCAACTTCGTATGCCCCGGGCGCGCTTTGTTACCCTCCTGCCCCGATGGTCGATGGTGCTCGCCCTCGCCGGGCTCGCCGGCGCTGAGTCTGGGTGCTCCAACGCCGCATCGATCCCGGATTTTGGCCCCCCCGATCTCGAGCAGATCATAGTGTTTTACCCAGTAGGGGGATTGGTCCGAGGCCGAGGCCTCGCCGGCGCCGCGCCCGATGGGGCGAGCCACATCTTCATCAAGTCGCATCCGAACGGAAGCGAGACCATCCGGACCCTCGACCTCAACGGCGAGTTCGAGTTCACCATCCTCGCCCGGGGCGGAAACGTGCTCGAAATCTCGGGGGCGACCGACCGCAGCGGCTCAGTTCGGGGTGAACCCGCATTCCTGAAGGTGCCGACCGGCACGTTTTCCAATCGCGACTTCGTCTGCTGTTTCGAGGGGGCGCAAAGCCAAGGAACGTGTCAGACCACCGACGAGCGCGACGCCCAGCTTCAGCGAACGGACGGTGGCTTTGACTGCCCCGACCCTCTGACCGGCCGTGCCCCGTGTACCTCCGACGTCGAGTGCGGCTTCGAAGAGGGGGAGTGGCTGGAGATCGACTTCGACCGGCTGACGGTGACCAAACCCAACGCGGAGGGGTTTATCTCCGTCGCGGGCACCGTCACCCCGCGGACGTTGGTCAGCCTCCAGAACCGCGGTCTATCGGGGATCGGCCAGCCTCAGGAGCAGATCACCCTGGGACAGGTCGCGGGCAACCGCGGGGAGTTCACGTTTCCCTCGCTGCGAGCGCGAGGAGACGACGAGCTGATCCTGCAGGTCTTGGACCTCAACGGGATTCGAAGCCCCGCCGTGAGCTTGCGGGTCGAAGACGCGGATCTCGCGGGCTTCGACATCACCGGCGCGTTCGCCTACCGCCCGCTCACCGACGGCGAG
>JANQQN010000583.1 GCA_028289325.1 Myxococcota bacterium
GCGGACGCTCCGCCTCCGGCATTGCCCGCCACTCGAAGAACGCGAGCGCGGGCTCGGGGAGAATCGTCACGGAAAGGATGTCTTCTTCCGAATGGATGAGTTTCGGGTCAATCCCGTCGGTGGCTGTCGGCAGCCCCGGCGGGATGTCGTCGGCCGGGCGATGGGTGATCGGCTTTTCGTCGCCCAAGATGATCTTCATGATCTCGGGGTCGATCGGCGCCGGAGAACGACCGTACAGGCCGCGCGCGTAGTTCTTCACCTCGTTCGGGATGAGCTTGTAGCGACTTCCAGACAACACGTTCATCACCGCCTGGGTCCCCACGATCTGGCTCATCGGCGTGACGAGCGGCGGGTAGCCAAGGTCTTTGCGGACGCGGGCGACCTCTTGCTCGACCTCGGGCATCTTGTCGAGGGCCTTCTGCTGCGCGAGCTGCGCCCGGAAGTTCGAAATCATGCCGCCCGGGATCTGGTGCACTAAGATGCCCCGGTCGATATAGGGAAGGGCGCCTTTGTTCTGCCGGCGGATTGGATCCAGCTTGGCGAAGTACTTGGCGATGGTGTCGAGTGCGTCCTGATCGAGGCCTAGGGTATAGCCCCGCTCTTCAAAAATGGCCTGCATGGTCTCGATCGCTGGCTGCGAGGAGAAACCGCCCATCGGGGCCGTCGCCGTGTCGATCGCTCCGGCGCCGACCCGCACGCCCTCGAGATAGGCGGACATGGCCATGCCGCTGGTGGCATGGCAGTGCATCTGTACGGGAAGGTCCGGGAACTCCTGCTTCAGGGCCTTGACGAGCGCTTCGGCCATGAGTGGATCGAGTATGCCCGCCATGTCTTTGATCGCGATCGAGTCGATCCCGAGCTGCACCTGTTCTCGGGCGTAGCCCATGTAGGTCTCCACGGTGTGGACCGGGCTTCGCGCGTAGCAGAGCACTCCTTGCACGTGTCCACCGTGCTTGCGCACGGCCTTAAAGGGCGCCTCGAGGTTACGGGTGTCGTTCAGCGCATCGAAGATGCGGAAGACGTCCATCCCGTTCTTGCAGGCCAGCGCCACGAAGCGGTCGACGACGTCGTCTGCGTAGTTGCGGTACCCGACGAGGTTCGCGGCGCGCAGCAGCATCTGGGTCGGGGTCTTAGCGCGCGACTTGATGAAGCGGAGCCGTTCCCAGGGATCCTCCCGGAGGAAACGAAGGCAGACATCGAAGGTCGCGCCGCCCCAGACTTCCAGACTGTAGTAGCCGACGCTGTCAATGACGTCGATGATGCCCTCGATGTCGGACCGCCGCATGCGCGTGGCCCACAGCGACTGGTGGGCGTCACGCAGGGTGGTGTCGGTGATGCGGACCCGGGTCGGCGTATCGGACGCGGACGATTGTTCCGTTGTGGGCTGCATGGCTCTTTCTCCCTTCAGTTTCGACGGCCCCACAGGGGCGTCGATCATCCTTCGAATGCTCCCATGGTGGAGAACTTCGCGATGCGCTGCTCGACGAGCTGCTCGCCGTCGAGCCCGGCGAGGGCGTCGAGATGACGAACGAGGGCCGCGCGCACGCGGTCAGCGGTCTGCTCGACGTTCGTATGGGCGCCTCCGTCGGGCTCTTCGATGACCTCGTCGACCAACCCGAAGCCCGAAAGGGCGCTTGCGGTGAGCTTCAGGGCGTCGGCGGCCCGAGGCGATTCGGCAGCGTCGCGCCATAGAATGGAAGCGCATCCCTCCGGAGAGATCACGGAGTAGATCGAGTTTTCGAGCATGAGCACGGCGTTGCCCACGGCGATGCCGAGCGCACCCCCGCTCCCGCCTTCCCCGGTCACGATGCACACGAGTGGGACCTTGAGGCGGGTCATCTCCCTGAGGTTGACGGCGATCGCCTCGGCTTGACCCCGCTCTTCGGCGTCTTGGCCCGGGTAGGCGCCGGGCGTATCGACGATAGTGACGACCGGCAGCTCGTACTTCTCGGCCAGCTTCATCAGCCGGAGCGCCTTGCGGTAGCCTTCCGGGCGGGCCATGCCGAAGTTGCGGGCGACGTTTTCTTCTACGTTCTTCCCCTTGTTGTGGCCGATCAGCATCACGGGGCGACCGTCGATGCGCGCGAAGCCTCCGATGAGCGCCCGATCCTCGCCGAAAGCGCGGTCACCGTGAAGCTCCATGAGCGTGTCACCGAAAGCCAGACGCACGTAGTCTTGAAGTACGGGGCGCCCTGGATGGCGCGCTAGCCGAACGATCTCCCAGGCGCTGCGCAAGGCGGCGCCTTTGTCGGTGCCGGCCGAAGGATGTTCGAGATGGGTAGTCATGTCGCCTCCTTGGCCTTTGACGACCGGGCGTAGCCGAGGATCTCGGCGATGCGGGTCCGAAGCGCCTTGCGTGGAACGACCATGTCCACGAAGCCCTGATCGAGGAGGTACTCCGCCGATTGGAAGTCATCGGGCAGCGACTGCTTGATCGTCTGCTCGATCACCCGGCGGCCAGCGAAACCGATCAGCGCGCCGGGCTCGGCGATGTTGACGTCACCCACCATGGCGAAAGACGCCAACACGCCCCCGGTGGTCGGATGGGTCAGAACCGAGATGTACGGCACACCGTGGGCGTCGAGTCGCCCGATCCCTGCGCAGGTCTTGGCCATCTGCATCAAGGAAAGCGCGCCCTCCTGCATGCGGGCCCCGCCGGAGCTCGACACCACGATGTAGGGTCGCTTGAGCCGAAGCGCATCGAGCGCGGCCCGCAAGATTTTTTCTCCCGTCCCGCTCCCGAGACTGCCGCCGAAGAAGCGGAAGTCCATGACGGCGACGACCACGTCGATGGATTCGATGCGCCCCAGGCCCGTCACGACGGCCTCGGACAGCCCGGTCTTGGCTCTCGTCTCCGTGATCTTCTCGGCATATGGGTTCGCGCCCGAGCGAAACTCGAGCGGGTCGGACGGCGCGATGCCGACGTGGGTCTCCTCGAAGCTTTCGGGATCGAGGAGCGATTCGATGCGTTCGACGGCCGTGAGCCGATGGTGGTAGCCGCACTGTCGGCATACCTTCAGTTCGGCGACGAAGGTCGCCCTATGGAGATATGCACCACAGCGCTCACAACGCACCCACGGATCTTCGTCAGGCTCCCGACGCACAGGCTCGGTTCGGGATTGATCTAGCCACGTCATTTTCTCGCTGGCCTCCTTTGCGTCGACGGCGGAATCATCTTCCTGAGCACCACGCGCTCGACGTAGGAGTCAACGAAACCCGGACGGGCGGCGCCCTTGGATCGAGGGGTCTGAGCAATGAATGAGATGCTTTCCCGGAAGACCAGCGCGCAGTGAGCGCCAGGACGATCTGCTCCTCATGCACAGCCTCAACGCGCACGAAGACAGCTCATACTACGACAGCGTTGTCGTTCAATCGCGATCTTCGCCAAACCACGGACCGATAGAGGACCTGCGAAACGCTGAGCGATGGTGCTGCCGTCTCGCGGTCTTCATTAGGCCCTCGCAGTTGTCGGCGAGGGGCGCTCCTGGGTCGAGCGCGTCATTCGTCCGATTGATCAAATCGGACGGCCTCAACGACGTCGTAGTTCGGGGTTGTCGATTCCGTCAATGGCTGTTTCGTCAACTCGAACGTCACCGATAACATCGTCGACGTTCTGCAGTCAGATCCCATGCCCTCCAGCAACGCGGTCGGCGTGGCCGAATCGACAGTCATCTGACGAGTGTCTTCACGGGCCACCGGCAGCTCGATAGTCCCCCGCTCGAGCTTGCAGAAGCCCTTCGTCTGGACAAGTCCGCCGACCAAATCAAATCGTCGCCATCACCCTTCATCGCCCGGCGGCTCGAACGGGGGCCAGCCCAGCTCGGCGCGCTGAGCGTTGAGGCGAGCGTCGATCACCTTGCCGAGCGCCTCCAGACGGTCCGGAGCGATCGCGTTTTCATAAAGCGGTGAGCGGAACGCCGCTCCGGTGAGACCGTCGTTGACCGCCCGCTCGAGGAGGCGCGCTGCGGCCTCCTTGTTTCCGAGCGCGGCCTCGACTTCGCCGTAGAACGCGAGTCGCGGGGGCGCCGCTCCTCGCTGAAGGTCGGCGTCGAGCTGTCGCATGTAGGCCAACAGCTTCGCCAGCCGAGCATGGTCCGCCTCCCGGCCGAGCGCCTGGTACGCCCGGAGTGCATTCGCCGCCGCCGAGCCGACGTTGTTCATCTGCTTGTAGTGCGTCGGTTTCCCGTGCACCGACTCGAAGTAGTCTACCGCGTCTTCGTAGCGCTCGAGGGCGACAAAGAGGGGCACAGCGACCTCGGCGATGAACGAATCCCGCGGCGCCTTCTCGACGACGTTCAACGCTCGGTCGTCTCGACCGCTCGTCCACGCCACTGCCGCCTGCCCCAATGCTCCGCCCACCTCCTCGGCCCGGTCGAAGTCGCCGATGTGGAGCGAGGCGAACGCGAATATTAGGCGCGCTGAGCGGTCGCCGGGAAACGCGGCGTAATTGGCTTTCGCGAGCTCGTAGGCCCGGGCGACATTGCCAGCCACGAGCTCGATGTTCGCTCGGTGCGAGCGGACCGCGCTCTCGCCCAGCACGGCGGCCGCCCGATCCAGCACCGCCCGAGCTCGGTCGTACTGCCCCCGTTGACCATAACGTCCGGCCAAATTCGAGGCGGCAGGCAAGAATCCCGGATCGCGCTCGACCAAGCGCTCCAACAGCGCGACCGACGACGCCAGATCCGGCCGCGTGTTGGCCAACCACAGCATCGCCTGGGTCAGGTTCGGGTTGAGCTCGAGCGCCCGTTCAAGGGCCGGGGCGGAATCCTCACCGCCACCGGGTACCGAGTCCAAGTAGAGGCCGAGCGCGGCGTGCGCTTCGGCCAGCTCTGGGTCGAGCGCCAGGGCTCTGTCGATCATGACCTTGGCCCGAGGGAGCTCCACCGCCGCCTCTCGCTCGCCGTAGCCGCCGTTCATGTTACTCAGAAGCATGGTGACTACCGCGCGCGAGGCTCGGATGGGCGCGTACTCCGGCGCGAGCGCCTGCGCCGTCTCCAGCAGCGACTCCGCCTTTCGCATGTTGGGTAGGGTTCGGGTGTAGATCAGCTCACGCGCCGTCAGATACTTTTCATAAGCCCCGGGGTCGGGCGGTGTGCCGCGGTTACTGAGTGTCAACCGGATCTCGAGGGCACGGCCGATGCGTTTTGCAATGTCATCTTGGACCGCAAAGATGTCTTCGAGCTTTCGATCATAGCTTTGCGTGAACACCGGGAATCCGGTCCTCCCGTCGAGGAGCGACGCGGACACGCGGATGCGTTCACCAGCCTTTCGCACCGAGCCTTCGAGCACGTGTGAAACCTGGAGCGCCTGAGCGATCGTCTTCACGTCGGCATTCTTTCCCTTGAACGCGAAGGAGGACGTCCGTCCGGCGACGCGAATGCTCGCCTCCCGGGCGAGAACGTTCAGGAGCTCTTCGGCGAGTCCGTCCGAGAAGTAGTCCTGGTCCCCTTCCGGCGAGAGGTCACTGAACGGCATCACCGCAACCGCCACTGATTGCGAAGGCGCGGCGGCCACGGTGTCCTTCCCGTCCGCCGTGACCGCAACGTGGGCGAGCGGCGGGTCCACCCGGCCCCAGATCAGAAGCCCTGCCACCACCGTCAGGAGCGACACCAAGACCCAATCCACCGGCCGGGTCGGCGTCGGAGTTTCGCTTTCGGCGGTCGGTCGGACGCCGTCAGGGGTGAGCTCAAAGGCCCAGGCGAGGATCAATGCGACGGGAAAGCCCAGGCCCACCATCGCGGCGAACGTGCCGTCGAACCAATCTGGCAGCTTCAGCGCGCCTTCTAGAAGAGAGGCGACCTGCAGCAGCAGCCAGGACACCACCAGATAAAGACCGGCAACGCGGAACACGTTGCGGCGCTTCAGCTCTTGGAACAGATTCGCCACCGACTCTCGATATCACGATCAGGCCCTAGCCAAACCCCGCAAAAGCACGCATGCCCCCGGAAACACTCAGTATTGTCGCCGGTTGCGTAAGATCCGTCGGCGCCCGCCCGCCCAGTCCACGATGGACCCGGGCCGTCGTTGTCGTATCGGCAGAAGCGCTCGAGCTTGCGCTGCAGATCCACCCAGTTCCGCAAGAGTGTGTGGTCGAGGTACTCGCGCCGGACGGTGCCGATCGCGCACTCCACGAACAGGTGTAAC
Source organism: Myxococcota bacterium (assembly GCA_028289325.1). Taxonomy (GTDB): domain Bacteria; phylum Myxococcota; class Kuafuiibacteriia; order Kuafuiibacteriales; family Kuafuiibacteriaceae; genus JANQQN01. Next base: position 6,145 of record JANQQN010000583.1, read on the forward strand.
AACGGGACGTTCGGCACGGTCTTGATCTCTTCGACTTCGAGAACGCGGAGATGGTCCTGCCAACTGTGAGGGCGAAACGCCGGGTCGTGGTCGTTGCGGCATAGGACAGCTGGACCCGACTCGCCCGTCTACGGGTCCGGCGTGAACGCCGAAGCCGATGATGCGCCGGGTGTGTTGGTCCATGACGACGAGACTTCGGCGCGACGTGAGGATGACCGACTCGCATCGGAAGAGGTCGACGCTCCACAAGCTATCTTTGGCGTGGCCAGGAAGGATAGCCAGGAAAGGCCTTTTCGCCGCGGGTCGGGGCGATAGCCTCCTGGTCTCGAGGTTCATAGGCCGTAGCAGCTGAGTCGGGGTCATCGCCGTCTGGCGGAGTGGGCGAGGATATCGTCGATTGCAGAAGCGAGGGCTGTAGTTCCGACGGACGTATCGAGCGAGTACTTCCGCGCCAGAATTGGAGACCATCGTCGAAGACGGTCGACGCTCACACCATGGCGGACAGCGACGATGAAGCTTATCGAACCGGATTCGATCTCGCGGCCAAGGAACGCGTCCAGCTCTGCCTTTACGTACGGGCTTTGCATTGCGGCTTCGCTGACGATGACCACGAGACAGCAACTTGTCGAGAGGCCCTCATCGAGTCGTCCGATTAGCGAATCACCTGGTTCGATGTTGTGAGCGTCGACCCATACACTGAGGCCATGGCGCCGCAGCGACGCCGCAAGTGGCATGACCACTGCGTCTCTGTCTTCGCTGGCATGTGAGACGAATACGTCGGACCGGACCGGCTCGCGGGGCGCGGGAGAGAATTCGCCTTCAAGCACGAGGTACCAGACGAACCAAAAGATGACGAAACCGACGCCGACCGGAATGACCTCTGTTGGTTGTGCAAGCGCGCCAAAGTGTTGACTCAATGTCACCGGCAACACGAAAGTCATCGCGATGCTCGCCCCGATGACGACGGCGGCGGGCAAAAGAAGCTTGCCGATACTCGAGGGCGTCCTCGGGCGGACAAAAAAAATGATTGCCCCGGCGACAACCATCGAGAGGAGGCCGTGCATGAACATCTCCGCACCCGCATGAGCGTACGGGCCGCCGTACGCCAAACTGATCTCATTGACGGCCAGAGCTCGACAGGGCAGCCACAACACCATCCAGAAGATCAACATCATGCCATGTCCGAATCCCTTGCGTTCACGACGGGTTAGGGGGGCCATCGGGTTCCGGTCGACGCGTTGCCGTATCGTGTAGCCCGCAAGCAGGATCATAGGGACGTACACCGCAAGCCCGGCGAGTTTAACCAGTGTTTCGGTGAGTTCGGCGGCATACTGGTAGGGTCGCGTGAATGCGGGCGACATTGACTTGCTGAACAACGCCTGCATCAAGAGGAGTTGGGAGGTTAGGTCATGATGGTTCGCGACAAGTTGTTCGGTCCGCCGATGCCGGGCCTCATCGTTGGCCTCCTCGGACTTTATCGCCATGAACGCCTCGTAGGCGGCCTCGGTTAGCGTATTCATGATGTGGCTCGGCGGTCCGTTGATCGCGCGGTCGACCCCCAACCTCGAGGCCGCCTGTTGGACCTGGGCTCGATCTGCGCCATAGAGCTCGTCTTTGCTGCCGAGCCGAAGGATGTTTCGGAAGGCGCCAACGGCTGCCACCGACGCTTCGGGGTTGAGTTCGTCCAGATTCGATGACCTCAGGCCGGACGCCGAGATGCTGAATAGCCCAAAAACAGCAAGGATGCTGGCAATAAATACGGGCAAGGAGCGCCGTGCAGCCTCCGATATAGATGGAGCCAGGAGGGTGTAGCTCCGCGCGAACGAAATCACCACGAAGGGAAAGATGAAGACGTGGAAGAAGTAAGCGTTGGGTGCATGCAGCATGATGACGGCCAAGGTCTCCATGTCGCGCGGTCCCCAAAGCAGAAGCTCGTAGATGTGGGTCATCGACAAGACCCAAAGGGCCGCCAGGAGGAGCCCTGGTCGAGGCAAATCGAGCTGGGGGCGTACTACTGTCGACTCAGCCGCGAGTTTCGGATCATGCGAGTCACCCACACTATTCTATCTTCGTCGATTCGGAGCTCGGAATCACGCCGCACCGCAGCGAGCGCCATAGTGAGCTTGCCGAATATTCCCCGACGAGTGGCATGGCTTTCACGCGCCGTCCATTGGGTTCGCTGGTTGCTGCGGAACTCAAGTCCATAACAAAGGCATGGACGAACTACGTAGGTCAGGCTTTCAGAGCAGCAAAAGAAGCTCATTTTGCATGGGTTCACGTCAACTCAGGATCGGTTGCGTGAGCTGTCCACGGCTAGGTTTTCTGAGATCGCGATTGGTCTTACCTCCAAACGGGTGAAGAACTGTAGCCGCTCTCTTAATCGGCTCGCAGCCCTCTTTTTCTTCCGAGTCGACTCGACCGCGGTGTGTTGACGTATCTGCTCGGTGAGGTGTCGATGGCGAAGTTTTTGCGTCACGCAGCTACCGCAAGCCGGCCAGGCCGCCGCAACGAGATGGCCAGGTGAAGCGCGCCGGTCTCACAACTTGGACGCTCTTCGCCGGCGACGTCGGCCGGTGCTTGCCAGCAAGCGCGGTGTGAATCCCTATGTCGGTGTAGTAGATTTGCAACCATTACTCACTCGCTGCGGGGGCGCGGAACGAGCGATGCCCGCGTGAGGATGCGACAGACGGCGCGACTATCGACCGGACCTCGGTGGATGCCGAACCCAACGATGCGCCGCGTGTGCTGATCGAGCACCCCATCGCCCAGTAGTACTTCAGGACAATCGATTCGCAGCGACAGTGTCGGGTTCTACAGGGTGAATGAGGGGGCCAGCCATGATGGCCGGTCGGTGAGCTAAACGACCCGCGGTGTGAGCATCGCCGCGCCCGACGGTCGGTTACCGTCCGACGATCAGTGTATCGCCGTTGAAGTGGGCGGACGTGACCGCCTCCCGGCGCCCGTAGCCGAGCACCTCCGTCTCGAACTCTGCGATGACTCGGATCTGGTAGGTGCCGACGTCGCTCACCGGGAGTGCCGTGGCGAACCGACCGTCGCCGAGGTCTTCGAGCTCGATCTCCTCCGTTCGTTCCTCCACCGTGCGTTGCGGCGGCTCATACGGAAAACCTTCGCCCGAGAGATCTTCCTGCAGACTTCGACCCGGCTGGGGTTCGAGCGGGGTGACCACCAAGGCCCGAATGCTCGCGTTCTCGATCCGCCGCCCCTCGTGATAGAGTTCGGCGGTCAGCGTGGGCTCACCCGCCTCCGACATCACCGTGTTCACGGCGATGTGGGTGCGGGACGAGCCGAAGACGATGACCTGAACGTCCTCGGCCCCCGCGATTCCGCTCCCGCCTACGACCTCGATCGTCCACTGCCCGGCGTGATCTTCTTTGCCCTGACATGCGTAGGGTAACTCGACCTTCGCCAAGCGATAGGTCGAGCCGGTTCGTACCTGGACGCCGGGTGACGAGGCGGCGGTCGCGATCGTGCAGCCGGACGCGGTGTGCACGTAGGCGTCGAATCGACCGCTGTCTTGAGCGTCCCAGGTGAGCGCGAAGGTGAGATTGCGTTCCGACCGCTGAACCTGAACGTCGAGAGCTTCGCGGTCGCCGGGCCCGAGAATATAGATCGGGTCGATCAACGCCGTATCATCGGCGGCAGCGGCGGCGATGGACAAAAAGTGCTTGTTGAGACCCTGGGTGCTCAAGTCCTGTTGATTCACATGTCGACCACCGGTGGCCACGGCCACCTCGGACAGGATCTCGTCATCGACATCGGTGCCGAAACCGACGCTATAGAAAGTGACACCGCTGTTGACGACCGGATTTCGGATGGTCTCGAGATTGCCGCCTGTGTTGTGCTTGCCGTCCGAGAACACCATGATCACCTGCCGGCGCGGGTCGGTGACCGGCGCCAGCTGCCGCAGCGCCTCGTTGACGCCCTCGATGATGTTCGTCGTCCCGTTCGCGGACATGCTCGCCGCCGAGTTTTGGGCGTCGGTGACCTTCCCGGGGGTATCCAGCTCCTGAAGGTTGAACACCGGCATGAGCGGCCGCAGCTGGCTATAGAACTGAACCAAGCCCAGGCGGTGGCCACCGGACAGGTCGAGGTAACCGATGAACACGTCGGCCGCGTTCCTGAGCGCCCGCACCTTGCTCACCCCCGGCGTTCCCGACGCGCCGTTCATCGACCCGCTGCCGTCCATGACCAACATGAAGTCGGTGGTCTGTTGGCCGGTCACGAAGTCGACGCTGGGGGTGGTCTCGTTCGCCCGCACTTCGATCCGGCGGAGCCGGTCACTTTCGTTGATCCGCGGCAGACGCCCGACGGTATCGACGAGCACGTCCTCGTAGCACTCGGTCGGAAAGCCCCAGTTGATCCCGGTGCCCGTCCACCTCGGGTTCATCGTGCTGCCTTCGACGAGCTCGGGAATCGAGCCGACGATGGTGGTGCGGTTGTAGCGCCGAGGATCATCGACGGGAGGGATTCGGACGTTTAGCGGCTGCGCCCAGGGAAGGATGCACACGTAGTACTCGCCGGGGGGCAACCCGGTCATCCGATACTCACCTGCGCGCAGGCCGTCGACATCGTAGGAGGTGGCGGTGAACGTCTCGTGCTGGCCGCCCACCGGGGTCGCGCCGGGCGTCGACGGCACCGGATAGGCCCACACGCGGACGCCTTCCCGCGGTACACCGCGGTCGGTCACCACGGTGCCGCTGATGGCCCCGGTCGTGGTCGGCCCCCCGGCCGGATACAAGAGCACCGCGCTGGCCCGGTCGTCGGGCTCCAGAGTACGGATGTTGTTCTGAGCGGTGACGCTCCGAATGTCTACAGAAGGGAACATCGTCGGCTGGGGAACGTCCAAGCTGGAGTGGGCAAAGCCGAACAGGTGCCCGAACTCGTGGATGGCCACCGCGCGAATGTCGGCCACGCTGTCCGACGAGTCCGGGCTGGTCGCAAAGTTGAGCCCCTGTGCGTTGAACGTCATGTCCATGTCCACGATCGTCCCCGTGCGGAGAGTGCGCCCGTTCGGATAGATCGAGGCTGGTAACAGCTCACCAGTGCACGCGATCTCCGGGCCCGGGATGTCCTCGCTCTCGCCGATGTTGTCGAACTCGAGACGGGCCCGAACCGCGTCGGTCAACCTCACCGTCGGCCCCACGTAGGTCGTGGTGACCCCCGCCGCGATGACGCCCTCGCCGAACTCGGCCCAGAACGCCGGGCTGTCGCTCCAGGTGACCACGTTCTCGAAGTCGCAGCCGGAAGACGACGTCGCGGTCGTTCCGGTATAGGTCGCCGCCAGCGCGGACTCCGGGACCGCGCTCCACACCTGAAACGCGAGGTCGATCTCTGCCTGCGTGTCGGCCAGGGTGGGGGTGGGGGTGGGCGCGTTGTTGATCACCCCGGCCGCGTGCAGCCCCCACGGGATCCCCCCCGGAAAGAACGAGAGGTCCCACTTGTTATCGCCGATCTGGGTGCCGTTATTGACGAAGGCCTCCGTACTCTCGGCGGCGAAGGAGACGGCGGGATGACCGACGGTCACCCCGAGAGCGATCGCGATGGCGCTCGAAACGAACCTCACTGGCCACCTCCCTGCATCACCCGCTGACCGATATCCCGGATCGCGGCCTGCAGCCGCGCATCGAAGGTGAACCGCTCGGGATCGAATCGATTGCTCAAGGTGATCTTGCCGCCGGCGAAACGAGCCTGGGCGTCGACGATCGCGCCCGGGGGCATCCTCGACATGAACAGGACGGCGAGCTCGCCTTCCTCCAGCTGCTCCATGTGGGTGACGGACTGGGCGAAGTTACCGACCCGACCCCCGAGCCACGCGAGGGTGAAGGAGTCTCCCGCCGGCTCGCCCTTGAGGATGTCCAGGACCTGGACCTCGGATACGGTGACGATGATCTTGCCGACCCATCGGGAGCGATTACTGACCACCCGGCCCACGACCACCGTCTCGCTCCTTTGACTCATCTGCTCGACCGGCAGCTCGGGCGCGCGCTGAGCGAACGCCGCGGGACTGCCGCATACGGCGGCGAGCGCCGCCAATACTGAAAAGAAACGAACGCTCCTCAGAAGACTCTGAATAGAGAAGTGATACATCGGTAGTACATCTCCTACGACCCCTGGTGCCGCGCGCGAGCGGCAGATTGAGACGGTCGCCAATGAGATACGGGGCGGGGAGGCGAAATTGGGTATCGAAAGATCGAAGACCTCTGACTCGAAGAGCGCGGACGAGTTCGCGCTTTGGCCCGCGGTCAGTTGAAGCCGTGCCGGCGTCACCCCGTGGATCCGCATCTCTACCGGTCGCCGGGAGGAGAGATCCCGGTAACCGGCGGTCTTCAGCTCGCGGGACCGTACTCGGGCGCTACGCGGTGAGTACGCATCTCGACCCGCCGCTTCACGGATAGGTCCCGGTATCCTTTCTGAAGAACTGTCCAGCGACTCACTCCCAGTAAGATCTCCGTCGGCGAGTCTTCGCTGCCGTTTCATCGGGCCCCTTCGCCACCTCGCGGCGGGCGGCTGAACGACGACCTCGGCGCTTCTTTCGACGTCGACCTGGCGGCCGACGCGGAGCGTCGAGTGGCGCGCCAGATCGGGCGCAGAGGTAACACCGGCAACCCGAGGTCTCGATCGCAGAGCCAGCCGGCGCTCGTCGAAGCGCTTGCTGGGGCAACCGACGCGTCCCCGTCTGAGCTTCCGCGGTCGAGCGCCCAAAAAACAAGCAGAGACTGATCGGGGACGATCGATGTAATCGTTTCGGAAGGCGGCAGGTCTCAGGAGCGATGAAACACGGAGCTGTGCTTCTTGTAGCCGCACTTCTGCCCGCCTGCGGCGGCTTTACCGAGCCCGCGGGGTTGAGCTCGTCCTTCATCGGCCGAGTGCTCGACGGCGGTGGCGAGCCGGTCGCGAATGTCGGTATTTACCTGGTCCAGGACCATCGCGCCACGGTTCGCGCGGCCACCGCGCCCGACGGGAGGTTCGTGGTCTCCGCGACGCCGAACGAGCGCTACACCGTGGTCGTCCACGATGGTGAGGGCCAAGGGTACGTGCTCGCCGATACGAACAGTGACTTCGTACCGACCGACCTTGGCGACCTGACCCTCGCGTCCCTGCGTCGGTGGCCGGGCTTGGTGCTTATCGATGGTATCGGGTACGACCGGCGCATCACCGACATCCCAGGTGGATTGTCGTACGACTCGCTAGGATACGCAGGGGCGCTCACTCGCCTCGTCGCCGCCGACGAAGACGGCGGTCGAGGGGCGCTGTATCGGTTCGACACCGAGACCGGCACCATCACGCTCATCCATGAGGACATCGTCGACGATGGAGACATCGTCAACGAGTGGCTCGGCGTCCTGGCAGAGAGTGGTCCGCCGCGAACGGATATCTTCCGTCGGCTAACGGACGGCCGAGAGCTGCATCGAGTCCCCGCCCCGGCCCGGGTGCTGTACTTGGACGACAGCGCGCTGTGGCTCGTCGAGCCCGTCGAGTTCGACGTCGATCTCAGCGGCAGCGCGGCCTCGGTCTTCGATTGGCGAATCACGAGGATCGGCTCCGATGGCGCCCGCCGGAAGGGCCCGCTGCTGTTCGGCACGAGCGATCGCACGCCCCGTAACGTTTGCCTGCCGACCTTCGGCCAGGCGCCCATCTGGGGGGAGGCGGACGAGACCGGCCTCTGCCTGAGGGGCTCTCTGCGCGAGGTCGACCTCGACACGCTGGTCTCTGAACCTACGCCCGATGCGCTCCATCTCTTTCGCGGACGGTCATTCTTCTTCGGGGGTAAGACCTTCACCTTGCGCCTAAATCCGGGCGCCGAGCTCACTTCGCGGGGGCCCTCGCAAGATGAGCCCCAAGTTGAAGCGTGGTTCGACTGCCCGCAGTGTGGCGACGACCTGCTGAATCCGACGGTTGTCGGTGAGGTCATCGTAATCGCCGTGGAGCGAGCCTCGCTGGAGGTGGAGTTTCGTATCTCCGACCTCCGTCTCCAGCAGCACCGGTGGATCGGTCCCTCGGTCCGCGTGGACGGTCAACAGAGCGAGTTGTTTGCGGACGCCGTCACGGGGGTCGGGCCCTATGGCGTTGTCGCGGAGCAGCTCGTTCTTCTCTCCACGCCCGCTCGGACGCCCGCCGGCGCTCAGACCTGGGCGCTCGACATGACCCCCGCCGGCGAGATCCGCGAAGAGCTCTTGATTCCGTTTGCGAGTTGCTCACAGGTCTCAGCGTCGCCGAGCGGACGATGGTTCTTGGCCCTCGAGCGCTCGCCGACCGGCGCTTGTATCGAGCGGGTTCGTCGGCGCGCCGACCGGGGCGCACCGTTCAGGGCCGTCGACTTCGTGCGCGCAGCCGGGATCTCGTACTTCGTCGACGATGACGAGGCCCTGGTGCGGCTCGCGCTCGACCCCCTCACCGGCACTCAGCAGCTGTTTCGCTTCGAGCTACCCGAGGATCGATCATGAAGCGCGTGGTTTGGTGTCTGCTCGCGGCCGGATGCTCGGGCGAGTTTGATGTGGGTACGCCGGACTTGCTCGCCGAGATCGAGGGCCGCTTGGTCCGCAACGGAGATGTCGTCCCGAGCGCACGGGTGTCGCTCCATCGGGATCGAGATCCGATCGCGCAGGTCCGCAGCGATGCAGGGGGGAGGTTTCGCATCGGCGTCAGGACCGAGGGCAGACTCAAGCTCGCGGTTCATGCCGGCGAAGGCATCGGCGCGCTCCTCGACGTGGTGGCCACGCCCGGCGTGCGTGCGGACGTGGGTACCCTCGAGCTGCGCCCGTTGCACGAAAGACCGGAAGTGTTGGCACTGCGGGGGCTGGGGTACGAAGAGCGCGTCACCGGGCTCCCGTCGAGCGACGGCCAGCTGTACGCCACTTCGCTCGACGAAGGGCGCCAGCTGCTGTTGGTTTCCGCGACCCAAGAGGGAATACCGGTCGTGTTGACCTCGGCGCTCGACATGGCCGAGACCGCGACCACCGTTTCTTGGCCCACGCTGGCGCCAGCCGAGGCGACGTCCTACGCGGTCCGCCTACGCGCCGACGAAGCTGAGCCCGTCGTCTACGTGCGGACGTTTGCCGACGGCGGCGAGGAAAGCCGGGACTGGCTCGTGGGACCCGATCGAGCGACGGTGATCGACCAAGGGGAACGCAGGAGAATTATCGGCCTGTATGACGACGGGCTCGAAATCACCGTTCTTTGGCAGGGCGACTTGACGGAAGGACCGCAGTTGGCGCTAGAGCGATGGAATCGAGAGGGCGAACGAGTGTTGACCCGGTCCCTTCACGACCTGGGTCGCCCGGCGTCGTGGCCATCAGTGGGTGTTCGCCATCTCCTTGTTTGGGATCCAGGTTCCGCGACGCCTTCGGTCTCGGCCCTCGATCTTTGGCGCCTCACCGTCGAGCCGTGCGGCCCCCAACCGAGCTTTGAGTGGAGTCTCACCACTAACGATGATGCGACCCTCGCCGTGTTTGCGGATCAACAGACGCGTCGTATCGTGCGTATCGACGACCAAGGATGCCGGGTCCTGGCGGAAGTTGTCGTGTCGGCGAGTGCCGGGTGGCCCCGCCTCGTCGAGGATACGCTGTACCTGGTGGCCGGTGCGTCTTTCGGTTTGTGGGCCGTCGATGTGAAGCAAGGTGACGTCGCGTACATCGACCGCGGACAGGTCGACGATGCCGACCTTCAGGCGTGCCTCGATGCGTCGCCGGGGGCGGCGACGTGTGAGCTTGCAGAGGTCTGGGATGACCGTATCCGCTTGTCCGTCCGGCCGTGTCCTAGTGAATCGGACTTCTGCATGGTCGACGTCTACGAGGACTCGTCTTCGCGAAGCGTGCCGCTCGTGAGCTCCGTGACCCTCAGGACCGAGCTCCACTCGAGCGACGGCGGACGTTGGGACGTGTGGACCCGCCCCGTCGACAATGGTCCGATTCACGCCTTCCTCGCGCCGGGCATCGGCGTCGGCGCGCGCTTTCGACAAGCGACATGGTTTCCTCGAGATCACTTCTTTTTGGCCTTCGGTCCGAGTCAAAGGTGGCTCTACACGGTCATGCGGGATCCGCGCGACGATCGAGTGCAGGTCTTTCGAGTACCCGTGGAGCTTCAATGACGTCGACGCCCCCCGAGCCGACGGACAGCACGCTCGTCGAGCGCGCCGTCGCGGGCTCGCCGACCGCGGAGCGGATGCTGTATCGGCGCTACGCGCCGGTCGTTCGAGCGTACTGCCGATGCGCGACCAGCGGCGACGACAGTCGCGCCGACGATCTGGTGCAGGAGACGTTCGTTCGGGCGTTTCGCGCCTTGTCTGGCCTCCGGGACGGCGCGCGCCTGCGGCCGTGGCTGTACAGCATCGCCACCAACGTTTGCCGGGACGCTGGTGCGCAGACGGCGAAAGCGCGTCGACTCGAGCAAGCTCTCGCGCTCGAGTGGGCGCCGAGTCCGGAAGACGAGCCGAGCGCTCGCGAGCAACGAATTCGGAAGGTTGCCGAGCTACTCGATGAGATCGAGGACCCGAAGCTCCGCTCGATCGTTCGTCTGCGCTACCGGGAGCCGGAGCACACCACCCGCGAGATCGCGCAAAAGCTGAACCTCCCTCACGGCACGGTGACGGTCACGCTGATGCGGTTTCGCGCACGAATCAAGGCGGATCTCGTCCGAATACTGCTGGAGGAGGCCTCATGAGCACGCCGACAAGCTCGCTATTGCATAGACTTCTCGCCGGGGAGGCGTTGTCCGCGGACGAGCGCATGGTGCTCGCGGCCAAAATCGAATCGTTCGATGACGAAACCGCGGCTGCGCTCGACGCGGTCGACGTCGAATCGCTCGCTCTTGCGCTCGGGGGTGCTCAGGCCGAGAAAGCCGACGAAGCGCCGGGACGCCCTCATCCGTCTACGAGCCCGCTGACCGGCGGCGCCGGTCGGCCCGTGTCCAAGAGGGAGTCCCACCTCACCGTCGGGTCACCGCGCGCTTGGGGGCGAGCGGCGGCGATGGGCCTCGCCGTGGCGGCCTTCGTTGCCTTGCTAACGTTCATTCCGAGGTCTGAGCCGTCGCCCGACGGCGCAGAGGGCATCAAGGGACCGCCGGCGCCGGTGCACGTCCGCCTGGTCGCCCGCGTCGGAACGCGGCAAAACGGTGTTCCCGTCGCGGGAGCACTGTTGTCCAGCGGCGCGATGGTGTCCTCAGACACGGCGGTGCTCTTCCGGTATCGACTGACGGCGGCGGCCTGGGGGTACCTGGTGGCCGAAGGCGACGGTGCGCCGACCTTGCTCTATTCGACAGGGCGTCGCCGGGCGGGCGAGCATGAAGTGGCCACGGACGGACAGGCCATGGCGCTGTTTCCGGTGGAGCTGGGGTCGAGCGTAAACATCGTGATGTTGGCGTGTTCCGAGCCCATCGACGACGACTTCGATTGGGCGTTGCTGGCGTCCATCGACGCGCCGGCCCTCGCGCGTCGGAACGTGTCTTGCGCGCGGGACGGGCTGTTGCTGCGGACGGAGCCACCGCGATGAGATGGACGTTGGCTCTCGTTCTTTTCGCCGCTGGGTGCGCCACCACGCCCGCGACCAAGGGCAGCGGCGAGCTGAAGCCGTTCGGGCCGGCGGGCCTCACGGCCACGGAGCCCCCACGCCGGCTCGCGCTGATCATCGGCGTGGAGCGATTCGAAGACGAACGGTTCGGCGACTTGAAGTATACGCAGGATGATGCGCTTGCGTTGGGGTCCGCGCTGTCTCGCGAGGGGTTCGATGAGATCCGGGTTTTGACCGCCGACGGCGAGACGACGAGGGCGGCGGTGCTCGATGCGTTGAGCGGTTTGGCCGAGAAGATTCGAAGCCCCGAAGACACCGTGCTCGTGTACATCTCCAGTCACGGCACCCTGGCCCATCCGCCGGGTCGCGCCTTGGAGCGCTTCGTCGTGCTTCGCGACTCGCGAATGCATCTTGCCGCCGACACCGGGCTGTCCGTCCGATCGCTGTTGGAGCGAGTCGAAGCCCTTCCTTCGAGTCGAAAGGCCGTGGTGCTCGCCACTTGTCATAGCGGCGCCGGCAAGAGCAAGCTCCCCGATCCTCTCGTTGATGCGCTGTCTCGCTCGAAGTCGAGCGCGTTGCCCGACCTGCTGCAGGTGTCGGAGGCGATGGTCGTCGTGTCGGCGGCGGCCTTTGGAGAGACCGCCCGGGAGAGTGCGCGGCTCGGGCACGACATCTACACGTACTTTCTCATCGAGGCCTTCAAGAACGGCGACCGCAATGGCGATGGCGCGGTGACGATATCGGAAGCGCACGACTACGCGCGGGAACGAACTTACCGGTTCAGCGACGGGGCTCAGCGCCCGACCCTGGTCGGGCAGATCGTGGGTGCGGATCCGCTGGTCCTCGCAGGTAGGCGCGTTCGAGCGCCGCAACCCGTCTTGTTCAGCTACTCGCCCGCGGCCGAGGGGCTGTCCGTGGTCGTCGACGGCGAGACGAAAGGTCATTTGCCGGGAGGCGTGGCCGTGCCCTCGGGTCGGCTGAGCCTGCGCCTCGTCGATCGTCGAAGCGGAGCGGGCGTCTGGCAGGGCCACGTCGACGTCAAGCCCGGCACGCTCACGGATGTGGCGACCCTCCTGCCTCCTCCGCCGACGTTCTCGGCTCATATCGAAGCGCGCAGCATCGTTCTTCTCGACGCCGCCGTCCGCGACCGCGCCTTTCCCCCTCTGTTCGGAGGGGGGATGCGCTTTCGCGCCCACGGCTTGGGGGACCGCCGCCTGGTCTTCGAGGTGGGGGTGGGCGCCGCCACAGGGTCGGGGCAGCTCCGGGTTGCGGACGATCGGTTGCCGCAGACCGTGACCGCGGTCGACGTGTCCGGCGCCGTCGGCCTTCGCCTAGGGTGGCTGGGTTTCGATTGGACACCGGCCGTCGCCGCGGGGTTCATGTGGGCGCGACGCTCGATCGAAGTTCCGCCGCAGCCGACGGTCGAATCGCTGACCGGTCTCGCCGTCAGCCTCAGCCTCCAGGTCGAACGCACGCTCAGCCGACAGCTCTCGGCCGGGCTTCGGTTCGAGGGCGGCGCTTTGGCCGCGTCGATCCTCGGCCGGTCCGTCCACCCCGTGGCGAGCGCTGCGTTCTGGGTGGGCATTCAGCTGTAGTCGCCGAGGCCTCGCGGCCGAGAACGTCCGCCGGGTATTGGAGGTCGGCTCTTGTCGTTTCCGCGCCGGGGGGCTAATCGGGGGGGGACGAGAAGGCCTGCCGCAGAAAGTCCAGCGATGCGCGCACGCGGGGGATGTGCTGCCGGCCCGGGAGACATAGGGCGTGTACTACCGATTTTATCGCCACTACCTTCGGCATGAGTCAACGAACCACTTCTCGGAGGAACGATGATGAAGCTCGCAGTTCTCGGAACCGGAATGGTCGGTAAGGCCATCGCCAACAAGCTGGTCGCGCTCGGCCACGAGGTCGTGATGGGGTCGCGGACCGCCGACAATGCATCGGCCTCGGAATGGGCCGGCGGCGTCGGCGAACGGGCCAGCCACGGCACCTTTGCCGACGCCGCCGCGCACGGCGAGATGATCTTCAACTGCACCCGCGGCTCGGTGTCGCTGCAAGTGCTGGAGGCCGCCGGCGCCGCCAACCTGAGCGGCAAGATCCTGGTCGACGTTTCCAACCCCCTCGACTTTTCCAGAGGTATGCCGCCAACCCTCACCGTGAGCAACGACGACTCTCTCGGCGAGCAGCTGCAGCGTGCCTATCCCGACGTACGCGTTGTGAAGGCCCTCAACACGGTCAACTGCGACGTCATGGTCGACCCGAGCCGCGTGCCCGGTGAACACGACATCTTTGTCAGCGGCAACGACGCCGATGCCAAATCCCGGGTCACAACGCTGCTGACCGAAGGATTCGGCTGGCCCAAGGTAACGGACCTGGGGGACATCTCCACAGCCCGCGGCACCGAGATGTACCTACCGCTTTGGCTGCGCCTTTTCGGCGCCCTCGGTACCGCCGATTTCAACATCAAGCTGCAAGTGGCGTCGTGAGCGACGGGCGCACCGCCCCGGTCAGACTGCGCAGAAGGACTTCGACCGCTCACCGTGACCCGCAGAGGGAATAAGAGCGATGGGCACCAAGACGGCCGTTTATCCTGGTAGAATGGCGCCAATGTCCGTTTGGTGTCGAGTTCTCCTGAAGGCCGTCGTCGTCGTCGTTGCGTCGACGGCCATCGATTGCCGGCGGGAGGTCGCACGGTGTTCGCAGTACGATCGTGCCGAAGCCGCGTTTAACGCCATAGCCAGCGGTCATCTCGACCCCGACTTCATGCATCCGGACTTCGAGGCGGTGCTCGAGAGCCTGGAGGCCGTACCGTCGGATTGCCCGCGCAAGTCGCGGGCCGAATCGCTCGCGTCGGCTCTGAGGGATGGGCGCGCCAAACGCCAGGCCCACCCGCGAGAGGTGGCTAAGGCCGCCAAAACGGCGAAGGCCGAAGCGTCACGTCGCGCCGTGGTCCAAGCCGAACAGGAACTGCGAAGCAGAGCCATGGAGGGGTGGACGTTGTGCCGAACCATCCGGGTAAGTGACGGGACCGAGACCGGCAAGCTCTGCTATCCGAGGTCGGTGGGTTCTGCGCTGCACGTGTGCAATTCCCTGCTGACGGTTCGGGGCGGAAAGACGACTCACATCTGCGATTGTACGACCGATTCCCGTCGCGTAGCCGACGATTGCCGGGGTCCGTAAGGCGGTATCAGCGGCAACAACAGACCTCCAGCAGCTCGCGAGGGTTCGTCATTCCCTTTGCGCTGTAGAACTCAAGACATGCCTCCGGTTCGTCGATCTTGCATTGCAATCGAATCTTTGTCCTGCCGGCCCATCGGCCGAATTGAAGGTGCCGGGGAAGGAGGTACGTCAGCAGGGCTTCGACCTTGTCGCTGCAGTTTGAAGGCCAGACCTCGACGTCGATAACGGCGCGACTTCCCCCTGCCTCTACGGTGACCTTGCTCTTTCCGATGCGCCGGCCGGTCAGTCGCCGGTCGACCACGTAGACCACGTCCTGATTCTCGATCGACCACTCGGGCTCGAATCCGAGGGCGGGATGACCATCGGACATCATGGTCAGGGAAAGGAGGCGGTCGCTCCCGGCCTTGACGACGCAGGCGCCATTGTCGCCCACCCGACCAGAGCCATCTTCGACGCACTTCAGGCGGATCGAGTCAACGCGGTTCGACGTGACCTGGACGGGCTGAGCGTCGACCAGCGATCCGACGGTCACCGTGACCTGTGCGGGACCGGCGGCGAGACCAGTGAATCGGCCGGCAGGCATGGCCTTGAGCACCCCCGGCGCGATGCTCTTCCAGACGACAGGGGCACCGTCGAGAATCTCATCGCCGCGCCTAACCTTCGCAATGAGATCGATCTTGTCACCCACCTGAACAACACACCTTCCGCCAGGGCATTCAATATCGACTGAGTCGGGAACCACGAAACGTAGCGGCGAGACGTACCGAACGTTGGTGCCGGGAACGTGCCAACGCAACTCGCCCTGCCCGTGCAGATCTGCATGAACAAGTCCTCCGGCGATTCGCCCCTGTACCGGGGGATGGACAGTGACCTCGACTTGCGCTGACGAAAGGGGCTGGCCCATCGCGTCGACCACGGTGGCGGGAGGAAGCCTCCTCGGCGCGCCGACCCAAACGACCGTGGGGGCCTCTTCCTCCAGTCGAATGGCGTCCGGCTGGCTACACGCAGCCGCAGGCAGGGCGGTCGCAACGCACAGAATACTCAGTGAGAGCTGAGAGCTTGTGCCTCGGGCCTGAGCATTGTCACCCATGGCGTGCCTCATAGCAGCCGGTCCTGCCGGGCGCCACCGATCGCGGCGCCGTACTGTTGAGGGCGTGCGTATGGCGAGATCTTGTCTCATGCAGCCACCGGCAAGTTGACCCGGCCGCCACAATGAGATGAACAGGTGAAGTGCGTCAGTCGCGCTACCTCCTGGTGCGCGCTACGCCACCGACGTCGACCGGTGTCTGGGCCGCAAGTTCGGTGTGAACCCGATGCCGGTTGTAGTAGCGCCGGAGGGTGAGACGTTGGCGTGCGCTGATCTGCTAAGCACGGCATCGTCGAGGCGAAGTGGTTCGGGGTAGTATTAACTCATGCGCGACTTGTTGCTGCTCACCGTCCATCTTTTGCTCATCGTTGGCTGCAGCGGTGACGACGACTCGGCCCCGCCGACCGTGCAAGAGTCTCTCGCGTTTTATCCGGATGAGTATGTTATCGACAGCGCCGCCCTTGTGGGATGCCGAGCGCCCGACGAATCCGGCTGCTTGCAATGCTGTCGACCCCGGTCGAATGGAAACTGCACGGTCTTCGATGGCGACATCGATTGGTCGTTATACCCTGGCGTGGACCCTTGGTACTCGACCATCGGCTTTCGCGACGGCGCATGCGCCGCGGACTGCGCGCCGTGCGCGACGTGTAGCGAACGGGCCGAGAAGGTCTTGACCGACTTCGCCGAAAATCCCTTGGGGTGCGACTGCGCCACGCAGACGATCGGCATCGATCCCTGCTTCGGCGGCGGCTGCGCTTGCTACTGCCACAGTCTGTTGGGGGCGCTCGAATCGTGTCCCGTTTCCCCCGACCTGCTCGAGTGATTCGAAATGATGTTTCGGAGCTCGAAAGGCGAGGGTCTCCGCCACGAGAACTTCGGTCAGGATTCCGGCTCGGGGACCCGAGGCTCATTGAAGAAATCGTAGTGCTCGATCGCTTCCAGGATGCCGGCGGCGAATTCTTGCTGAGCGAAGTAGATGCGTTCGAGATCGACGAGCTGGGACAGCTCCTCGTTGTGTCGATTTCCGACGACCGCGGCCAGAGTGTTGCCTCGCATCATATCTTCATCGGCGCCCGATCCGCCGGCCACCAGAACGCGCTCCAGCGGAATGGCCCATCGAAGCGCAAAGTACCGAAGCGCGGAGCCCTTTGAGGCCCTGATGGGCAAGATGTCGAGAAACTGGCCGAACGAGACGTATGCATTGACGGACTGCTCCTCTTGATGAAGCAAGCTGTTGATCTCTTCGATCGATGGCGCCTTGCTGGGATCGTAGTAGTAGCTGAGTTTGAAGCGACTCTGCTCGATCTTGGGCTGGCGCTCGATGCCCGGAAGATCTGCGACCACGCGTCGAACGACGTGGGGCGTCCAGTGGTGATCGACGTGGCGCGCCCAGCTCTTGTCCTGGGTGAGCTCGGGGGCGTAGTAGATCTCTGTGCCGCCACTCGTGATCAGGATGTCGGGTTCAGGTATCTTGTGTCGGCGCATGACCTTGAGCGCCGAATCCAGCCTCCGACCCGTGGCGATGCCGAAGGTCGCATTGTTGTCGTTCTTGCTGCGAAACACCTCGAGGAAACGCTGCAGCGATTCGGGGTCGCCAAGTAGGTTCTGGTCGATGTCCGTAAAGAGGGCGCGATCGTGGTGCAGCATCGGACGGCGGCGCTTGGGCGGCCGAATCCAGGGGGCCGTGCCCTCGATGACGGGGCGGATTTCACTCACGAAGCGCTCGACGTGAGCGGTCCAGGAATAGTGTCGCTGCACGCCGCGAAGGCCGGAATCGGCCCGTTCCTGCCAGCGATCCTCGTCAGATAAGACATCGATGAGCGCCCGGGCCATCGCTTCCGTGTCGAGCACATCAACCAGAATGCCGTTGTCGCAGTTGCCTAGGATATCGCGTGGCCCGCCGTCATTGGTGGCCACCACCGGAAGACCGCTCGCGGCGGCCTCGATCAGCGTCAGACCGAAGGGCTCGGTCAGGGCGGGATTGATGAACACGCCTTTCGACTCGGCCGCGAGGCGATAGATCATGGGGACTTCGTCGGAGGCATGTTGCTTGGGTGCAGCGACGCGGCCATAGAGATCGTGTCGGTCGATGATCTGGAGGACCTCGTTGAGTACGTCGCGAGGGCCGTCTTCCATCTCTTGAATATCTTCCCGGTTTCCCGCCACGATGACGAGATTGGCGATGGCTTGCAGCTTCGGTGACTCGCCGAACGCGGTCAGGAGCCCCGAGATGTTCTTGCGAGGATCGGGTCGCGAGATCGCGAGAATCATCGGCTTGTCCGGGTTCTCGAGGAATCTGCCGAGCCGTCGAGCAAAGGGCGTGTTCCGCTCATCGCCGCGAGGAGGAAAGAAACACTCCAGATCGGTGCCCGGCGGGATCACTTTCATCTGCTCTGGGCTATAGTGGTCGTACAGCCGATACTGCTCCTCGACCTCCTGTGAGGTGCTGGCAATGACCCTCTCCGCGGTGGCCAGCGTTGTCTCCTCCGCTTCGATGCGGCGAGATATGTTGTACTGCTCCTCGACTTCGTCTTTGCTGAGCCCGGCCGCGAGAAGGCGACGGCGCTTGACGCGCCCCAACGAGTGTCCCGTATGTACGAGCGGGACGCCGATGACGCTGCAGATCCGCATGCCGACGTAGCCAGCGTCGGCGTAGTGAGAATGAACGAAGTCCGGCAGTCGTCCGTCGGTCTGGAGATACTCCGTTATGCCGTCGGCGAAAGCATCGAGATGGTCCCAAAGTAGCTCCTTGCGGATGTACTTCGCAGGCCCGGCGTCGATCCGGACGATTCGGGCCCCAGGCCCGAGCTGCTCTTCCGGACGGGCGTAATCGTCGCCGACGGCAGGATCCTCAACGCGTCGGGTGAACAGGTCGACCCTTTGGATAGCGGGATGTAATGCCAGCGCTCGCGATAGTTCGACGACGTATCTGATTTGGCCGCCGGTGTCCGAATCTCTTCCCAGCTCGAGTTCTTGTCCCCGGATCAGACCGTGGACGCTAATGAGCGCGATATAGATTCCATCATCCTTTTGTTGTGTTGGTGCCATATCGTTCTTCGGACTTCCGTCGGCGGAGTACAGCTGATGACCGTGGCTATTCGTAAGCCTGCGGCCCAAGGTCTCCCAGCTGGCTGTAACGCCGCCCCCAATTGTAAACACTTGGACGTGAATGCGCACCATCCGAGGTCCGCTGGGTTCAATCACCGAGCGATTTGCCTACGCTCGACATCGACCTACAGAGGCGAAGCGCTATGAGCGCACGACGTATACCAAGATCTGGGACTCGTGATGTCTCATGGGGTCTCGCGTACTTCCTGCCCGTTATCGACCGTCTTTGACGCCCTACGGGCGCGGATGGTCGCGGTGAAGCAGGGCACGGACAGCGGCGTCGGTGGGTCCGCGAGAGCTCGCAGAATTCTGAGACCGCGCATCGAGATCCAATGAACGGCACGCTGGCCTGCGCCTTGCTGGGCGATTCCGCAACCGACCGGCGGGCTCGCCCCGCCACACGAAGGAGCTATAGAATGATCTGGCTTACGCGCACGCTGTTCTTCGCTACTGTTCTCCTGCCCTTCGGCTGCGGCGACGGGTCCGCGGACGACCGTCCCCCGGATGACAGTGATCGGCTATACATCATCGCGGACGACGCGGCGTCTTGGACGACCGTGGTCGTCGACTACCCCGACGGTCGCTTTGACGACCTTGAATTTGTCAGCGCACCGAGGACCCAGATGTTGGACTCCGGCGCGGTCACGTCCGGCATCTACCAATACGCCATGAACATCTCGGACGATCTCTTCAAAGGCATCTGGCGAGAGGTCACGGATCTAGCTCCCGGCCGGCGGCGGTTCCGGGTGACCGCGGAGATTGCAACGCCCACCCCGTCGGACTGCTTCGTTGGCGGCGGCGCCAGCGTGTATATGAAAGTGGGCCTGCTCACCGAACGCCCCTCGGTGACGATCGTGGACGGGGACGTGAGGGCCGCGTTCGACAAGGGTCAGCAGAGCGTCCCGGGAGCGACGGTCCCGGTCGTCGGCGACGCGACGAACGACCTGCTCGGGTGCCCGGACGAGCGGTGGGGGTTGAAGACGCTCGTGACGACTGACCCGATCGAGATCGAGATCGGGCCCGACGGCGTCGCCTTCCTGCTGTTCGCGTCCGAATCGGCCTTCGAGTCGCCCGACGAGCTGATCTACACCAAGATCAAGCTACAGGACCTCGGGTTGGTCCAAACGCCGGGATTGGCGGCTGGTGGGCCCTCGAGACGTCCGCAATCAACGGACACGAACTCGAGCGAAGGTTGAGGCTCGACAAGATTGTGCAGCCGATGTGTGCACTCGTGTGCAGCCTTACACGGTCTCGGTCGCCACGTGCCCAACGCGGCATAACGGGCGGTGAGGAGGAACGGCTTAAGGGACCGCTCTTGGGGCCAAAGATGGCTGACGCGCCCGGTATGCGTCTCGTCGCCGTCGTCGTCGCGATGGTCTAGCTCTTGCGAAGCCTCTGGCCGCTGGCGTTACCGCGTCAGCGTGGAGGGCCTATGAAATACAACCCAATGCTCATCGTCGCCGGGCTCATGGCTTGTCACCCAGACCTCGCGGATATCGAGATGACCGAGCCCGAAGTATCCCAGGTTTCGTCGAGCCTGAGACCCCATCGTTCGCGCATCGTCACCCACCAGCGGACCGTATACGCCGACGGCCTGCACAATGAGAACACAGAGCTGTTACGCCTCGCCGACGGTCGGCTTCTGCTGGCGTTTCGAGGCGGAGAGATGGGGCAGGCCGGTTCTGCCAATGCAAGGATCAAGATCTTCGAGTCCAGTGACGACCTTGCTACCCCATGTCCCGGACGGCGCTGTTGGCTGCTGGCCGAGGTGCGAATGCCCGACGACCCCAACGATCCAGACGACGACCGGGACATTCGCGATCCGAAGCTCGTCGAGTTTGGCGGACGGCTCTTTCTGTATGCCATCAGCCGCGTGCCGGGATTCGGCTTTCGAGATTTGCTCGGACAAGCTTGGACCGTGCGCAGCGAGTCGCTGGACGGCGGCCGAACGTGGACCGCACCGGTGAAGACGCTCGAGGACCGAGTGCACGGCGTCGAAGAGTTCTGGGGCGGGTGGCGATTCATCAAACGAACCTTTCGGCGCGCTGGCGACCGCCGAGAACGCCTGTACATGACCGCCTACAACGATGGCGATACCGCGGTGGGTTGGTTCAGCTCGGATGATGGGCGGGTCTGGACCAAGCGGGGCGAGATCCTTCGAGATGCGGATCGCGTACCTTCGGAGGCTGAGGCCATCTTCTTTGGCGTCAACCAGCGTCGCGCCGTGGCGTTGATCCGCGCGGACGATGAGGGGGTCCAGACCGACGGCCACACCGACGTCTGTTATGGCCGGGCGCCGGCGGGCGATGCCGTTCATCTTGCGTGGCGCTGGACCTGCTCCTATCGACTCGATCAACGTCTCGACGGCCCCGGCACCTTGGTGCTGGGCGCCGGCCAGCACCGTCGAGTGTTCGTGGCCGCCCGCAAGCACCTGCCCTGCACGTTCAAACGCACCGCACTGTACGAGCTCCGAGGACTGTTCAATCCGCGAACGCCGCCACGGGTCTGCGAGATACAGACCGTCAACGGGATAGGCGACACCGCCTACGCCGCTTGGGCCCCCATGAACGGGGGGACTCGGGGGCAGTTCCTCTTGACCTGGTACAGCAGCTGGGCCGACTTCCCGTGGCTCGAGGGCCAGTTCACCCCCAGCGACATCCGGGCCGCGAACGTCGACCTGACGAAAGCACCTCGCCGATGCACACCACCGCCGCCGGAGTCTTCGTGTAGGTCGGCGCCGCTTCCTCCGAGCGAACCTCGGCCCGCGGACGGGCAGTACTTGCTGACGGTGCAGACGGTTCATTGGTCGGGCCTCAGCGGTATTCCGAACTTCGCGTTCTTCGACGCGACGATCGCGACCGGAGCGGACGGGTTCGAGCTCACCTTGCAGCCTTTGGACCAGGCGACGATCTTTGACCCCGACGGGCCGACCTCCGTTGGTGCTCCCATTGAGCCTCAGGCGCTGGTTCAGACCCCCGACGGGCGATTCACCGCGACGTTCGGGGATGTTTCGCTTCCGGGCGCAGTGTTTCCGATTCTGGGTGCGGACTTGCCGCTCAACCTGCGGGATTTGGTCCTCACTGGATCCACCCTCGACAATGGTGTGTTCTGCGGAGGCCTCGATAGCTTCGCGCAAGTCCTGCCGGGACCAAGCGACATCCTGTTGCTCCAAGGTAGTCGCTACGCTGCTGTGCCGTGGCTGGATGTCACGCCGGGCGTGTTCGTGAGCGGCTGCCCGTAGCGGCGGCAGTGACCGGTCCGCACCACGCCGCGATCAAAGCGGCAGCTCGACTCGCATCGTCGTGCCTCGGTCGAGCTCGCTGCTCGCCCAGACCGCGCCGCCGTGGGCTGCGACGACCTCCTGGACGTACGCGAGTCCTAATCCACGGCCGGCACTGGATCGCGTGGTGAAGTCCGGCTCGAAGATGTCTTCGAGATGACGAGGATCGATGCCGTGCCCCTCGTCTACTACGCTGATCACCACCCGTCGACCCAACGGCGTACTTAGCGTCTCGGTGCGGATGATCGATCGCCCGCCGTCACCCATGGCATCGGCCGCATTTCGAGTCAGGTTCTCGAACGCCGCCACCAACAGGTCGCGGTCCGCCATAACCTCGGGCAAGGTCTCGTCCAATTCGAGGGTGACCGGATTGGCGGTGGCGGCCTCATGCGATCGCGCTACGTCGACCAGCATCGCGTTGAGATCGATAGGCTCGCGGCTCGGCTGACCGCGAGCTAAGCGCTCAAAGTTGCGAATGAGTCGGGCGACCTGGCCGACTTTGCGAACGATGAGGCGCAGATGCTCTTCGTCGAGCGGCAAGCCGCGCTCGTGGTCTTGCAACATGATCTCCGCGGCTCCCTTCATCGCAGACAACGGGTTGAGAACGTTGTGACGAACCCGGTCCGTCCAGCGGCCCAGGGTCACATGATACTGGTGTCGGGCTCGCCGGACGGCGACCCGGTGAATCAGTGGCCATACCGCCAACCCGACCAGCCCGAGCACCAGAACCGTTCCGAATACGACGAAGCTGGTGCGTCCTTCGGCCAGCTTCAGCACGACCAGCTGCCCGATCACTCCGATCAGAGCAAACAGCATAGCGACGAGGCCCAATACGGTCGTCACCCGGGCAAACAGCTGGTGGGCCCACAGGACCATGGCTGCGAGCACAATGGCCGTGAGCGCCAGTCCGGGCGTGGTCAGACGTGGCACAGACACCCCGGTCATCGCGACCAGGTCCGTCGCCACGCCCCCGAACCCGAGAACCAACGCCGCGCCCAGAAGCTGGCAGCGCGCACGCTCGATCGGGGGGCTCAGCCGCGCGTGTTGCCACATCCGCCACCCCAGCACCCCGCTTCCCGTAGCGATGCCCACCAGCATGGCCCCCGCCCACCGCGGCTCGTGCATGGTCCGCCTTAGCCCGGCGTTGATGAGACAGTAGAACCCTAGAGTCCCGAAATACAGGTGCAACGGAACGATGAGGAACCGCAGCCGGTGGCGCACGCCCAGGAAGCCGGCCACCATGGACATCGCGAATGCGGCCGCTAAAGACGCGGCCGCATAGGCCAGCGGCGTCCAGACTGGGTTGCGGCTGATCTCAGCAGCGACGTCGGCCACACTATAGGCGAACAGGAGCAGCGCCATGAGGCCCAGGGGCCGGGTCAGAGGTCCTTCTCCCCGCTTGATCCCCGCGACGATGGCGATCGCCAAGAATACAACCGCGGAGAGAGAGTTGATGACGTCGTTGGGCGACATCGCGTCAAGTATAGGCCGGCTCGGCAACGAGTCGAAACCGTGTATAGTTGGCGTGTGGGTTCGAGCGCGCGAATCTTGGTGGTGGATGACGATGCCGACTTAGGGGCGGTTGTCGTGGCTCAGCTCGAACGGGCAGGATACGGGGCCCGACATGTCTTGACCGCGGAAAGCGGTCTCGAAGCCCTCGAATCCGGATCGTTTGATCTTCTCGTGTCCGATCTACGACTTCCCGGGATGGACGGGATGGCCCTGCTGGGCGCGGTCCGGGCCCGATGGTCGGATGTTCCGGTCATAATGCTTACCGCTCATGGTTCGATCCCCTTGGCGGTAGAGGCGATGACCGCGGGCGCGGCCGGATTCTTGATCAAGCCGTACGACCGCGCAGAGCTTGCCGCCCAAGTAGACAAAGCGCTCTGCAGCCACGCCTGGCATGCGGAACGCCCTCCGGAACGCAATCTGCACGGTATGATCGGAAACGCCGCCCCCATGCGATCCGTGAAAGCGGACATCACCAAGGCGGCTCGTGCGCAGTCGACGGTTCTTCTGCGCGGCGAGACCGGCACGGGAAAAGAGGTCGCTGCCCGCGCAATCCATCGCCAGAGCAAGCGAAGGACGGCCCCCTTCGTCGCAGTGCACTGCGCCGCTCTTCCCGAGCCGCTCTTGGAGAGCGAGCTGTTCGGCTATGTCAAGGGGGCTTTCACAGGAGCGACGCACGATCGGCCGGGGCGGGTCGCGCTGGCCGAAGGCGGCACCCTCTTCCTCGACGAGATAGGCGACATTCAACCGAGTATGCAGGTCAAGTTGCTCCGGCTGCTTCAGCGAGGAGAGTATGAGCCGGTCGGCGAAAGTAGGACTCGTCGCGCCGACGTTCGTTTCATCGCCGCGACTCACCGTGACCTCGACGCGATGGTCGCCAACGGCGAGTTTCGTGACGACCTATACTATCGGCTCAGCGTCATTCCGATCTGGCTGCCGCCTCTTCGGGTCATCCGAGAAGACATTCCTGACCTCGCACGAGTTTCCTTGAAGCGGCTGGCCAAGGAGCGTGGCGGCCCCGATCCATCGATCAGCGAAGGGGGGATGGCCCGGCTCGTCGCCCATGATTTCCCGGGCAACGTCAGGGAGCTGGAAAACCTCATCGAGCGAATGGTGGTGCTCTACGACGGGGCCACTATCGACGCAGCTAAGGTTGAGCATGCCTTGCGCCGTCAGGAACCGAAGTACACGTGCGGCGCACCATCGGCGGCCGACCTGGCTTCGCTTGACGCTGACGCCGAAGACGGCAAGCGCAGGGCTCTCGTCGAAGCCTTGTCCAAGAGCAAGGGCAACCGCAGCCGCGCTGCGCGGTTGCTCGGTATCAGCCGGCGGACACTCTACAACTGGATGGAGCGTTTCGAACTGGACTCCGGCCCACGCACGGGCCAGTGACACCGATGGGTAGGCGCTACCGGCGGTCTCGCTAGAAGACGGCTCGAGCTCTGCGCTTTGACAGAGCTCGCCAGCGAATTCTCGGCGCAACTGCACTACCCCGAGGGGACGCCATGTGTTGACGCTACATGACGCGAGAGGTCGCACCGAATCACGCCGAACACCGACACAAGCGGTCGCTTAGTGATCGATCAATACGCAGAGGCAGATCGTATCCGGGACCAGACTCGTGGGTCGGCGCTGGTCGTATAAGCGTTCGCGTCGAAGTGCAGTGCAGGGGGGAGCCCCTCTCCGATAACGGATGGTTGTCGTACCGAACACAGAGGGGCAGTACGACGTTGTCGTTCTGATGCCCCTCAACGCCTCTGCGGCCAAGGAGAACACCTCAGGTCATCCACCGCTTGGCCCAGGACGCGCATTGAGCCAGGATCGTACGATATGTCGACGCGTTACGCACCAACCGAGGTTCGAAACGATCGTGAGAATGGACGGATGACCATCTCGTGGGAGGACGGGCTTCGGCTTCAGTACCCCTACGATGACCTTCACAACGCCTGCCCGTCCGCCACCTGTCGCGGCCACGGTGGAGAAAAGGAGCCGCCCAATCTGAGTGGCATGCAGCTCTTACACATCCAGGAAGTAGGTACCTACGCACTGCGCTTTCGCTGGAGTGAGGGCGGATGCCAGGACGGCATCTACACCTGGGACTATCTCCGAGAAATCGGCCAACCGATGGTCGTCTGACGGCCATCGGGGCCCTGCAGGAAAGGAGCCGTCGATAGTGGCGATCCATTCGCCGGCGTTTGTGCGTTCAACTGGATTGGCTGGCCTATCAAGGCATCGCGCTCCGGATGACGAGAGAGGGGTTCGAGGCCAATTCCTCCCCTCAGACGGCGGCCCCGATAGCCAGCGCCAAGGTTCATACCATCTGCGCACGACGTTCAGTGGTCCAATGGCGAACCAGGGGACGCCTCAATCCCGCCGCATTGGACCTTAGCATCCCTGTACGTCGGCTCTTTGTCCAGATGGCGCTTTCACTGGTGATACCGCATGTGCCGTGGACGTGGCTTTCGGTCAATGGCTTGATCGCCCGGTACGCCACCGCCCTGGTGGCTCCGACTATCCGCGTCGACCCCGCGCTTTCTTTTCCGTGGGTGAGGTGGCGCGACGCTGCGAGCGATGGAAGATTCAACGTGCGGAGCGAGCCGTCTTCGGGCGCGCAGGCGATTCGTCGGGATGAGGAGTGTGGGCCATGTCTGAGCAGGTGCGTGACGTGAAGCTACGTTCGTTGCGGCCGACCGACGAGGAGGCGATGTCTCGCTATCTGGCCGGCCTATCCGAACAGACGCGTCGGCGCTTCGGGCCGCACGCTTTCGACGCCGCGACGGTGCGACGGCTGTGTGCGAGCAGTGTCGACGGCTGGCTAACGTACGTGGCCGTCGACGCCGCCGACCGCATCGCAGCCTATGCGGTGGTGTGCCGAGGCTGTCTCCCTCACGAAGAGCCTCGGTTCTGCGGGTACGGAATCCGGCCGCAGTTCGAGACCGACTACACCCTGGCTCCCTCGGTGGCGGATGCTTGGCAATCTCGCGGATTAGGTGACCGGCTGCTTCGCTACGTGATCGATGAACTGCGGGCTCGGGATGGGCGAAGAGTCTTCCTATGGGGAGGCGTGCAGGCCGAGAACGTCAGGGCGCGACGCTTCTACCAAAAACACGGCTTCCGCCATCTCGGCGACTTCGAGCACCACGGTACCAACCACGATATGGTCCTGTTGCTGAACGATCGCTTGATGCAGCAGCCCGACTGGCTAGCGCACCTGATCATCTACGAAGTGAACCCCTACGCCTACACGAGCCGGACTCGGGGCGCCGAGGAGCGCCCCGAATCCGGTACGCTGGCTCAGCTGACCGAACGCCTGCCGTACATTTCATCCACGGGCGTAACCGCCATCTGGCTGGCAGGGTTTTCTGAGGCCAGCGACCATCACTTCAAAGGCATCACTGTGGTCTACGCTTGCGTCCGACCGGATCGAATCGATCCCCGGCTGGGTACCCGCGCGGAGCTGCAACAGCTCGTCCGCCGGGCTCATGAGTTGGGGTTGAAGGTTTTGCTTGAGGTTGTAACTCACGGCGTCGTGCGAGACAGCTCATTGACGTCATCTCATCCGGAGTGGTTCGCAGGCGGCTCATGGGGTATGGCTGACTACGACTATCAACACCCAGGGTTCCGCGAGTGGTGGATTCAGACGTGGTATGACTATGCCGTAGGGCTGGACGTCGATGGATTTCGGTTGGATGGCCCGAACGGGGTCCAGACGGACGGTGATGTCCTTCAGATCTGGGATGAAATTGTCGAGCGGTGTGGACGGGCAGGCAAGGCCATCGTGGTGATGCCGGAGAACCGCGCGTATCACTTCCAGCAAGGTCTGCAAGACACGCTCTATACGCGCGATCCTTTGGCCGAGTTTTCGGACTTTCCGCGTTTCCGCTGTAAAGCCATCAGCAACCATGACTGCAACATTGATGAGCCGACCGGCGTTTCACCGTATCGACTACATGGCAGTCGATATGTGTTGGCCTACGAGTACTTGTTCGCCTTCAACATTCCGCTGCTCATGGCCGGCGAAGAGTTCGCGGCCGAGTATCGTCCGTTGCCCGCGTGCCGCACCGGCCTCTTTGGCGACGGTCAACCCTGCAGCTGGCTGTACGCTTCGTGGCTCGACTGGAGGCAACTACAGTCGAATCCACACGCCGGCTTTTTGGAGGACTTCCGGCGCTTGACGGCCGTCCGTCATCAGAAC
Source organism: Myxococcota bacterium (assembly GCA_028289325.1). Lineage (GTDB taxonomy): Bacteria > Myxococcota > Kuafuiibacteriia > Kuafuiibacteriales > Kuafuiibacteriaceae > JANQQN01. The sequence continues at coordinate 34,023 of JANQQN010000583.1, forward strand.
CGGGATGTGGTTCACTACGATCGACTCCGAGCGCGGGCATGTCGGGTCGCCGTCACCACGGACCGCCCGGAGATGCCGCGTCCCTACTTGCGTTATCAGCAGGGCGGCGATGCCGTCCTCGTCGTTGGCAACGACCGCGAAGACGCGCCTTTACATGTGACTTTGCACCTGCCGTTGGATACGATTTGGCCGTCATCGCCGGCCGAGTGGCGGGTGACCGATCTCTGGTCAGGCGAGAGCTCGCTCATGAGCGCGAGGCAGCTGCAGCAGTGGTCGATAGTCGTAGGGCCGGATCGACAGTCGGGAGGTGGTGTGCGGCTGTTTAGGATGTCGCCTCGACCCATCGAGCATTCTCGTGCGCCGAGTGCAGCCGGTGCGACGGAAACGCACTAATCGGTAGCGGGCATCTGTGGCGGGGCGCTTCCCGTCGTGTGCCATCAGCGGATCCGTCGTTCGCCCTGCCTGCCGGTGAAACTTGAGCAATCCACCGAGCCGCTCGTCGCAGAGGGGCGGTCAGCATTGGCGGCTGCGTGGGGGCGCAGCTGTCGCAACACGGCGCTCTCGAACGAAGGATGCGCAAAGCCCTAGCCGGCAACAAGTGTGTCAAGCAGTTCGAAGAAGGCGCGAATCACGACGAGAGGCTCCGCCAATCCCGGGGCCCGGACAGGGCCAAACCCATAGGCTGGCACCGAGCTCCGGTAGAAACGGAGGGAGTAACGCCGATTCTTCTCCCAAGTAAATCACCTCATCTAAACGCAATTTTGCCTTGGCCATCAAGTCCGAGTTATCTACACAAACCCACTACGGCCTTGCCATCTGCGGTCGCGCATCAGATCACGACTTCGGACCGATCGCGATTTTGGCCCTACTTTGTTTTTGGGGCTTGAAGATGGTGTTCGCCCTGCCGGTCAGTCATGGCCGAAGAGGCGGCGGAAATGAGGCTCCTGGCTCGAGTCGAACGATGAGGAACAAGGTTTTTCTGTCTTACCGTAGAGCCGATAGCCAGCAGGCCGCAGGCCGACTGCATGCTCTATTGACGCAAGCGCTGGGTGAAGGCGCTGTACTTATAGACGTTCAACACTTCCCCTTGGGAGAGAGCTTCATCCGCGCTCAGAAAAGGGCCCTTACGAGTGACTGCGCGGCGTGCTTGGTCATGATCGGCAAGGATTGGCTAAAGCAGGTTGATGAACGTGGGAATCGCCGTTTGAACGAGCCGAGCGATCCCGTTCGTTTGGAGATTGCTACCGCCCTGCAAGAGGGTCTTCCGATCATTCCGGTTCTGGTCGACGAAGCACAGATGCCCCAGCCGAGAGACCTGCCGCCGGATCTCGCGGCTTTGTCCAGTATGAATGGTGTATCTGTGAGGCATGAATCGTTCGAACTGGACGCGGCGAGGCTCGTGACTCACCTAAGGGGCCTGATCCGCCGAAGTCAGCTGAGTCCTGAGTATGAACCGGTTCCAGAGGTCCGCTACAGTGCCGAGTATGCGCGGACTCTTCACCGTCTCCGGATTCTGTATAGAACACATCAAGCGGGTCTTCTTCAGGCAGCGGCAGATATCGAAGATGTACTCTTCCGAGCCTTCAAGGACTCCGCGATCGCCGCTTCAGTGAAGGTGACCGTCGCAGAGCTCGACTACTTCCGTTTGAAGTTCAAAATGGCCTACGATCAGCTCATCGATAGTGACGGGGTCGACCCGAGTCTGATCCATCGTCTATTGTCTCACCCTTTCGTCGAAGTGGGTGACCTGATTCGTATTGAACTGGGCAACGTTCGAGCCCACGATGATGAGCGTGCTCGATCCCTCGTTGAGCAGCATCTCGGGGCTGTCATCGAGTCACCGCCGGCGCAGGCCAGCTGTATCCTTGGTCTCGCCAAGCGTTCACGGCCGATTCTGGGGAGAGGTGAGGAGCGCATCGAGATCGGGCGGCTGCGATTGGCCGTTGGCGCGGATGCCGGGTCGCCACGTAACGGCTGGTGGAGGACGATCTCGTTGAGGGAAGGTTATCAGCTGATGGCCCGCTACCGAGATGACGCTAAGTGGGCAGGTGCGCTTGACGAGTGCTCGGTAGACGAAAGCTCGTTCTTTACTTTTGCCTGTTGTGCATTTTCCGGAACGTGTATCGAATCTTCGGCCGGCGCCCCTAGTCGCATGTACGAGCGGGCTACGGACTACGAAGACTCGGAGTTGTACGCCATCGAACTCTGGCTCAAGCATGCGATTCACGCCGCCCGAGTTGGCCAGCTCAATAGGGTGAGAGACTTGCGTGAAGCCGCCGAGCGCGGTTGGCCAGGCGTCGTGGCGCTGCGCAGGGGTACGAAACGCGAGCGAACCCTCTTTTGGCCCGGCCATGTCACCGGCGACCTGATCAAGGCACTCATCTTTGGCAGCCCGACATTTCGAAACGCGCATCCTATCCTAACCGAGACGCGGGCCGCTGCTGACGAGTGGTGGGCCGGCCGCTAGCGAAAGTATTGAAGAAGACTGTTTTCGCCGCTGGTTAGGGCATCGGGCTCGATGTCCAGAAGCGTCCTTGCGCGCTCAGGCGGCAATCCAACCAGGACCTCGGACTTGAGGACCCTAAGGGCAAGGACTGGGGGAAGATCTTGACACCGGTGTTGCCGGGTTGGGCTCGACAGGGGCCAGTGTCGGTCTCCGACATAGCGCCGGTAGTTGAGATCGCCCTTTATGATGATGAGCTGCACTTCTGTGAGCTCGCGTCGTAGCGCGCCGTCTACCTGAGACAGCCACAAGGGGCGTGACCAAAATGTGCCGGCGCTCAACACCAGGCGACCCGAAGCTTGGTAACGATCCAAGCGAATGGCGAGCTCTCGGACCACAATGGACGGGTGATTCGCCATCGTTCGCACCATCTGTTGCCAGTCTTCCTCAGTGGCGTCTGAGACGAAGATTGGTGCCGGCTTGGCGTATACACGTATCTGGACGTTCGGCAAGACCCGCAAGAGGTAGTCGAGAAGGACGAGGTCGCCAACCAGTTCGCCGCCAACGTTGTCGAGGACGAACGCTACACGCTCAGGTGCAGTGGTCTCGATGTCATGGATAAAGCTCGTCGAGTCATCGATGAGGAGCTCTGGCGCGTCAGAACCCCTGGCTTGCCCAGGCTCCCTGTTGAGCTGGCTAAGGTCCTGCGCGTTGCCTCTCAGGGAGAAGCCGAGCGCGGACCGGAGGAAAGCGGGGCTCCAATCAGTCAGCTCTGCGGCCCGGGTAGCCGCCGACTCCAGCATCGAAATGGCCGTCGCCAGCGCCTTTCGCTTCGCTTCAATAAACGGGTCCGTACGGTCGTGTGAATCGAAGCCTACGGCATCTAGAATTGCTCGATAGAAAGCGAACTCGGCTTCGAAGAAAGGCAGATCCGCCCAGCGTGCCGACGCGGGCCAGGATTGCCGCTGCAGGTCCCAAAAAGCGCGTTCTTCCGGCGTCGAGCCGAGGTGTGGTGGCAAGGCGCCGAGGGGAACTGAATCGATAAGGAGTCGGAGCCGTCGCCGCGCTGGTCCCTCGGCGCACCGCTCGACCATTCTGAGGATGACGGGGAAGCGTTCACGCAGCGTAAAGGCTGCGAATGAGGCCCGGTCTTCGAATGTAATCCGCGGCGGCAGCGTCTCCGACATGCGGTCTTGAATAGCACGTCGGATTGATTTTGGCCGTTCGTTAGAGCATCGAATGCGCTGCATGCAGCGGCACCCAGGCCTTTCTTTCGCGGGAACTCGACTCGAGGCTGCCGAGCCGTTCGCGGTCAGCGGCGTGCCTCTGCACTCCGAAGCTCCAGCCCTGTTTCTCCATATTCCCAAAACCGGAGGAACGACAGTCCATTTCGCGATCATGGCGGCCCTCGAGTCCGCGATAGAAGCGGGTAGGGCCAGCTACACGCGGTATCGAGTGCCGAGAGTTGAGGGAGAGTCTCCTGTGGCCTTACGTCCTGGATGGATAGGGAGCTGGCCCGAGGTCTTGGCCCGGGCACCGGCCTTCACGCGACCCGCAAGCCCAGCCTTCTTTTCGGCCCACTGTCCATTCGGCTTTCACGAGCTTTTGGGCCTCGATAATGCCGTCTACTTTGCGCTGGTCCGCGATCCGGTCGAACGGGAGCTCTCCAATTTCAACTTCCTCTATCAGCGAGGCTTCTTGGACGCCACGAACACGCTGGAGGGGCTGCTGAACGCGGGGGAGATACTGGACAATCCGCAGGCAAGGATGCTCGCGGGTGTGGGGGCGATGTCTGGGGCTTTTGGTGAAGCCGAGTATCAGCAGGCCTTGAGGCATCTCGAGCATCACTTCGTATTGGCCGCGACAGCGAAGCAACTGCAGCCGTTCCTCCGGGCATTACTGGGTCTTTGGAACCTGCCGCCTGTGGCTTACGTATGGTCGCAAGTCACGGGACTCAAGTTGCAGTCTTCGATCTCCGCTGAACTTGAGCGTAGACTTCGAGCGTTGCATGCATACGACGACCGTCTCGTTTGTCACGTAGAAGACCGGTTTACCAGGTGGCTCGCGAGGCATGCTCGGGAGGGTCCGCCTCTCGAGCCGGCCGCGGAGTATTTGGTCGTTGACTCTCGCTTCTCGACCCACCGCACGGCAGGTCGGTCCACGAAGCTGGCGGTTCAAGAAGCGGTAGGACTGAACGAGACGCTCGTTCCGCTGGGTGCCAAGGAGTAGCGCAGTGGCTCCACGGCGTCGTATCATCCAACGAAGCCCGCATGACACGCTGCACGTGAGCCGCAACTGAGGCGGCCACGTCCGCGAGAGGACGCGCATGAATACTATGCATCTTGCCGTCGGATCGTCGGAGGCGGCCACTACCTTGCGTATCCGGTGGTCGCAGGTCCTTCTGCGGTCCTGGTCGTGGAGGTCGGGGGAGCTCACAGAGCGCCACAGTTCAAGAAACCGGCAGATGGTGCGCCTGCGCGACGGATCCGCCAGAGGGCCGACAGGCTGCACGGCTCTACTTCGGCGACTGAGCCTTCTCGAACAGCACCTTGAACTCACCGTAGCCTTGAGCCTCGAGCTCTTCCGCCGGCACAAACCGCAACGAAGCGGAGTTGATGCAGTAGCGCAGGCCGGTGGGGGCGGGCCCGTCGTTGAACACGTGCCCCAAGTGACTGTCGCCGAACTTCGAGCGGACTTCGATGCGGACCATGAAGTGCGAAGTGTCGCGCTTCTCGGTGACGTTCGCCGAGATCAACGGCTTCCAGAAGCTCGGCCAGCCGGTGCCACTCTTGAACTTGTGGGTTGAGGAGAAGAGCGGCTCGCCGCTAACGACATCGACATAGATGCCGGCCTTCTTGTTGTTCCAATACTCGTTGGCAAACGGTCGTTCTGTACCGTCCTGTTGAGTGACACGATACTGGATATCGGTGAGATTGGCGCGGATCTCCGCCTCGCTCGGTTTCGAGTACGTCTTGGTCGATACGATGACGGGCTCGTCGGTGACAGCGTTCTCGCTCTGTTCACCGGCGCTGGCCACACAGCTCAGTTGCGTGATGAGAACGGCCCCGGCGATTGAGATCGCCAGCAGTGAGATGAGGTTCCAGGTGGTCATATTCGCCCTTTCCAAAGGTACTCTAGGTAGAGCAGGCCGGCTTTGCACGAGTTAGGTCGCACCGGATCCGCATGAGCCCAATGGTTTTCCCGCGTGTGTCGTGCCGGCGCACACTAGCGCTGTGCGGATGTTGCCGAAGCTGCGCTGCTCGCTTCTCTCTTCGTAGAAACGTTGGAACTGGCCATCTGGTTACAATGGTGCGGCGTGGCACAGCTTGTCACGGATGAGTACCCGGCAGGCCGTGGTGGGTCGCAGCAGAGAGCGTCACGCCTGATCTAGACCTGTTCCGTACTCGACTTGGCTCGGGGCAGGGACCGAACGTCGACGCCGAGGCCTCGCAAAAGAGCGACCGCTGGCGCTCGCGGTTCGGACAGGCGAATGGCCTTCCGTCCCAGTAGGGCGCCCAGCCGCGCTCTTCCGCTGAGAAGGTCAAACCAGGCCGAGCTATCGCCTTCGATGGTAGCGTCAAGCGCCTCGCCCGCGCCGTCCCAAACGTCGATGGAGTTCTGAACGAAGCGGGCGGTGAAGGTCTCGCTACCCACGAATAGGCCGACGGTTCCGCTGCCGCGAGCGCCGCTGAAACGGCGCTTGAGAGCGAGCATCGCCCACCGAGGGTCGAGGCGATCATCGGGTCGCGGCTCGTCGAGATAGCGAGCGCCAAAGGTGCCTAGTGCGAGCACCACTCTCTCGAGATCTTTGCCCGACGGTGTAAGCGTATAGCATTGGCCTTCGTGACGCCGGACGATCTCGAACTCGACCAGATGCTGTAAGCGACGGCTCAGTACGCTCGGAGATATGCTCCCGAGACTCCTCTGGAGGTCACTGTAGCGCCGAGGTCCGAGCAGCAGATCCCGAACGATGAGCAGCGTCCACCGATCGCCAACGACGTCCAAGGCTCTCGCTACCCCGCAGAACTGCCGGTAACCCTCCATGCACTCAGCCTAAACCAGCCACTACCAAAAAAGTAGTAATGCTGATTGCTCATCCGGAGCAGCCTTCGACCGTGAACAACCGGATTCCTGATTCGCTCAACATCGACGCTTTCACTACTTTGGCGTTCACTGTGGTCTGCGTAGGGGTCGCCCTCGGATTCTTCGCTCTCAACATCGGGCCCACGGCGACGGCCCACACGCGACGCCGGTGGGCCACCTCCATCGCTCTTTGGATGGTCGTGACCTACGCCCTCGCAGGGACAGGCCTACTCCGCGAGCTCGCCGGCTCCATGAAGTTTGGGCTATACGTCCTAGCCTGCAATGGAGCGGCGATCGTTGTCGCGCTATCGACCACCGGACAGCGCACGGCGTCCAATGCCCCGACGTGGGGCCTCGTCGCGTTTCAATCGTTCCGGCTGCCCCTCGAGCTGCTACTTCATGCTTGGTACGTCGCCGGGGTCATGCCCATCCAAATGACCTATGAAGGTCAGAACTTCGATATCGTGACGGGCATCGGCGCCGTGCTATTGGCTGGCTACTTGAGGGTTGTGCAGCCGAGTCCGCGCGTCGAGTGGCGACTCACGTTCGTCTTTAACGTCGTCGGCACACTTCTCTTGCTGGTGGTGATGAGCATTGCGATGCGTTCGGCCCCATGGCCGCTTCGAACATTCACCGATGAACCGGCCGTACTACTGCCGCTGTTTGCGCCGTACACCTGGATCGCCTCGGTGTGCGTTGCGGGTGCGCTATGGGGCCATATCGTGACCTTCAGACAGCTTGCGGTCAGGCGTACAAGTCTGCTGGCATCATCCTCGTCGATTCCAGCAGCTTAGGATTCCAGCGAAAGCCGGCAAGGTTTGTTCTGGGTCCGCTGTGCGGGTGCCGCGAGATCGATCGGCGTGTGTTCGCCGGGCCGTCTCGCCTCCGGTGATCCGCCAAACGGCGACCTTCGGTTACGCTACCGCCGATGGACCGGGTGCACCTCAGCTTCGATGACCTGCTCTGCCGGCTGGCTGGCGGCCTCACCATCGAGGCGCGCTTCGGCGTGCACAGCGATATCGGGCCAGGGTGGATCGGTGGTGGGCGCTACTTCATGTTCACCCTCGAGTGCGCCGGACGGCGGCTTCTCCTCGATGACGAGTCGCCCGCGCACCGGGTGCTGCGAGAAGCGCTGACGATGTGCTTTCGTCTCCCGTTGTCCACTGAGCCCGACAACCTGAGCTTCGACGGAGAGATTACGCGCGATGGCGATCGACTCGTCCTAGGCTACGAGTGGACGATGGGAGCGCCCTACAGCGAGCGACCGCGCGTCGACAGTGATGAGGCCACTTTCTACGACGTGGCTGCGGGACGGCCGATCGTGGCCGACGTTCACCGCGCCTGGGTCGATTGTTGAACCACGAATGTGTTCGAGGCGTCTTCCCACTCGTGTCGAGGGCGAATTCCTTAGCCGGTGTCCAGTCCGGGTCCGCCAAGCGGCGGACCAGCCAAGAAGATGAGTCCTTCGGTCACACGTGCCGGCGGGCGATGTCTCCGTACTGAAGGCCGATGAGCAGGTCGGCATACGGAGATACCATGAATCAGATCAGCAGCACCGTCACCATAAATGCCCCCATGACGACGTCTGTATGAGCGGGATGCTCCTGTGCCTAAGCCGTGACCGACGTCTCGCTTATGTGCTCGGCTCGATGTTCGATCTCGAACACACCGTAGCCGCAGAGATCCTAAGCGTCGAGCCCGCGACCTTCCGCAAGTGCCTGCAGCGCTCGAAAGAAGACTTGCACAGTTTCATGAACGGACACCGCGGCCTTATCGACAAGAAGAAGCCCTGTCGCTGCGCCCGCAAGACTCGAGCGTTCTTCGAGGCCGGGCATCTAGACCGCAAGCTAGAGTTCCAGCGCGACCGCGTCGCTTCGATCGACGAGATGGCACCCCGCGAAGCGAGCGTCGTGTACGAGAAGCTGACCGCAGACTACCCTGCGCTCTTCGACAGCGCGCGTTCACCGATCCTCGCAAATAGCTATCCCGCACCATCGCGGTGCAACCGCCGCTCTACCCGGCGAGCGCGATGATGACGAGCAGGGATAGACCAATGATTCTAACATCGAAGAGTCGGTCCGCAGTCCGGTTCGTGGTGTTCTCGTTGTTAGCCGACATCATAATCGTCTTTTTGGAGCCACGATAACCGGCGAGGCAATGTCAAAATATGAACACTTACATGTCGGAAGGGCCGACATTTCGTATGTCTAGGAATCGCCGAAGGACGCGTGACTCGCTGATTGGCCGTTGCGGCTGGGCCCCGGCGCTGGCGAAGATCGAAATCCTTGGCCCGAAGCGGCTCGATGAGCAGGAGCTTCGCCACTGACGACCAGTTCTTGCTCGCTCGCTTCAGCGCCATACGCAGGGTGCGCGCTCCATGCGGGCTCTGCTACTCATCGACACCGATTTTTGGCTGCGGAACTGCGGCGCCGATCAGCGCTCCGTGATGGGAACGTACGGGTGAATCGGCGCGCCGACGTACAGCTGACGAGGCCGCGCAATGCGCTGATTCTCATCTTCAATCATCTCCTTCCACTGGCTGATCCAGCCGATCGTTCGACCCAGGGCGAACAGCGCCGGGAACATCGCGAGCGGGAAACCGAGCGCGTGCAGCGTGATGCCGGAGTAGAAGTCGACGTTCGGGAACAGCTTGCGCTCTCGGAAGTAGTCGTCTTCGGTCGCGAGCCGTTCGAGCTCCATGGCAAGCTCGAAGAGAGGCTCGCGCTGCTTACCGAGGTACTCGAGCACCTCGTGGAACGACTCCCTAAGGACTCGAGCCCGCGGATCGTAGTTCTTGTAGACGCGGTGACCGAATCCCATCAGCCGGAAGGGATCGTTCTTGTCTTTTGCGCGGGCCAGATACTCGCCGATTCGGTCTTTGGTGCCGATCTCCATCAGCATTCGAAGCGCGGCTTCGTTCGCGCCGCCGTGCGCGGGGCCCCAGAGGCAGGCCACGCCGGCGGCGATACACGCGTACGGGTTGGCCTGGCTGGAGCCGGCGATGCGTACGGTCGCCGTCGAGGCATTCTGCTCGTGGTCCGCATGCAGGATCAGGAATCGATCCATTGCACGCGCAACGATGGGATGGACGTCGTACGGCTCGGCGGGGACCGAGAAGCACATGTGGAGGAAGTTGGCGGCATAGTCGAGGTCATTGCGAGGATAAACAAAGGGCTGGCCGACCGAGTATTTGTAGGCCATCGCGCAGATCGTCGGCATCTTCGCGACGATGCGGTGGGTCGCGATCATTCGGGCGCGGGGGTCGGTGACGTCGGTGTCATCGTGGTAAAACGCGCTCAGCGCTCCGACCGTCCCCACCATCAAAGCCATGGGGTGCGCGTCGCGGCGGTACCCAGAAAAGAATGTTTTGAACTGCTCATGCACCATTGTGTGGCGCGTGATGACGTTCTCGAATTCAGCGAGCTCCTGACGGCTCGGTAGCCTGCCGTTGAGCAGCAGGTAGCAGACCTCCAGATAGTTGGAGTCTTGTGCCAGGTCCTCGATAGAGTAGCCGCGGTGAAGCAGGATACCGCGGTCGCCGTCGATGAACGTCAGCTTGCTCTGGCAGCTCGACGTCGACAGGAACCCGGGGTCGTGCGCAAAGTAGCCGGTTTCCCGGTATAGCCTGCTGATGTCCACCGTTTTGGGGCCGTGTGTTGGGCTGATGATGGGAAGCTCGAGCTCCCGCCCGTCCGATTGAAATCTGATGGTCGCCTTCTCGTTCGGTGCAGCTGAGACTGTTGGGAGTTCGGGTAGTTCGCGGGTCATTCGCGTCTTCACTTTCCCGGGGCCAAGCGGGCCCCGTCACGTCACTGACCACCGAGGGGATGGCGGAGAGGGCCCCAAGTCAAGCGCGGGCTCTTCGGCGTCGTGGGTCGGGCGCATTCGGACTTACGCCCAACGCTAGCCGCACAATAGCCTCGATTCCTCGACCGCTCCGTCTTGGCTTAGGCGTATCCCGGTGTCCGGGCGTCCCGGCCCATCCCGGATCGAGTACGACATCGTCGTCGGGCCACGTTATCGAATGCCTCGTCCCGGCGGGCGGTCATACCCGGAGCCCCTGCGTGGCTTCCGCTGACCTGGTGCGCCTCCTGTGGGCAATGGCCTGCACGCGCTGCGTACGTTGGGCTTCTTGCGTAGGTTCATTCACGCAGTAGGCTTCCGGGATACCGTAGGTGGTAGAGCCCACGTACGCATCAATCTCTCGAAGCCAGTGGCATGGCTCACGCAGTCCGCAGTCAGCTTCGGTCGTTGGCTCGGGAAACAAGCTCGCGGGTGAGGTCCTCCAGCGTCGAATGGATGGAGTCGTGGTCCAGATAGCGCAGCCTCCACCGCCGCTCATCTTCGTCGACTTCGATGAGCGCCACCGAATCAGCGCCACCCTCTCGCTCGACCTGAAAGCCGAGACGCTCGAGGGCGTGTCGTGTCCATATGGTAGGCACGCCACTGCCAATGACGCCCACCCGCTCTCCGAGTAGCGGGTGTAGTTCGAAGCGGCCCGATGCCGGGTCGTAGTCGAGACCCTCGTGCCGGAACACATTGGCCAGTGCGCCGGCCAACACGAGGTCCTCGGGGCATCCTTCATACACTTGTCCCGTGCGATCGATCATCCACAACCGGTCGGCCGTTCGCAGCGCGAGGTCGAGGTCATGTGTCGACAGAAGAAGAGCTCTTCCGCTCGAGTGCGCGAGCCGTCTCAGCAGTTGCATGATCTCGACGCGCCGCGCCAGGTCGAGAAATGCGGTCACCTCGTCGAGCACTAACACCGCCGGCTCCTGAGCGAGCGCCCGAGCCACCAAAACGCGTTGTTTTTCTCCATCGCTGAGCTCGGAGACCTTGCGCCCTGCGAACCCTTCGGTATCCGTCTCGCGCATGGCTGTGGCCACGGCGGCCTCGTCTTCTTCCGTGAGCCGGCCTGACCATCGAGTATGCGGCGCGCGTCCAAGGGCTACGAGATCCCAGGCCGTCAGGCCCCAGGTATCGACTCGTTCCGTGAGCACGACGCCGAGCGACCGTGCTCGATCGCGGGCCGAGATGGTGGCGAGGTCGCGACCGGCCAAGAGCACGCGGCCTTCGAGCGGTTCTTGCAAACCGCACACTGTGCGCAACAAGGTCGATTTACCCGCGCCGTTAGGGCCGAGGAGGACCGTGAACTGGCCTTGCTGCACGCGCAGATTTAGGTCCGATGAGATCCGCTTCTCCTTGTGGCGCGGCAGTCGATAGCCGATCGCTAATCCGTCGAGGGCGATCGCCGCCGTACTCATGACGCCTCCCGCGAACCGTAACCCCGTAGAAGGAGCAATACGACGGTCGGACCACCCACCAGGCCCAGCATCGCGTTGAGGTGCAGGAAGTGACGGCTCCACGGCAGGTGGACGATGAGGTCGGCCAATGCAGCTAGGCCGGCGCCCAGCAGCATGCTGGCCGGCAAGAGAATCCGGTGGTCCGCGCTTCGAAAGAGTATGCGGGCCAGGTGCGGGGCCAGGATGCCCAAGAAGGCCACCGGGCCGCAGAACGCCGTCACCGCGCCGGCGAGGACCGCCGCAACGGCGACGGTTGCGCGTCGACTCCGTTCGACCGACAGCCCCAGAGTGCGGGCATAGTTCTCCCCGAGCAGGAGGATGTTCAAGGGCTTGGCCAGGAGGACGCTGCACGCGAAGCCGAGGGTCACGATGGATACCAGCAAGCTCCACTGCGAGAAGCCGACATGCACAAAGGTGCCGTCGCTCCATTGTGCAAAAGCTCGTGATTGCGCGGCGGTCGTGAAGTGCAGGACCACGCTGATCATACCGTTGGCGGCCTGGCCGAGCATCAGACCGCTAAGCAAGAGCGTCACGGCACCAACCCTAGGGGCCAGCGCGAGAAGCACCGCGGTCATCGCCAGAGCCCCCAAGCCGGCCGAAATGACGAGACCGAGATTCGAGAGCAGTCCCAGACTGGCGAGAACGGTGCTGCCTAGAGCGCCCGAGATCACCACGAAGATCGCGACCCCTAGACGCGCACTGTGAACCAGCCCGAAGAACCAAGGATCCGCGAGCGGGTTCCGAAAGGTCGTCTGGAGCAGCAAGCCGCAGACCCCCAGCGCCGACCCGGCCGTAAGGGCGGTGAGGGTTCGGGGCAGACGGAAGTCGAGCACGATACGGTGCCACCGGTCGACGGTGGCATCAAAGCCCAAGAGTAGCGACAAAACGTCGCGGACGGGCACCCACACGACGCCCAACGTGAGCTCGAGAAGAAAGAGGAGCGCGACGACACTGAACAGAGCCACCCATGAAAGTGCGCCCACGCCGGGAGGTCTCAGCGTGGCGGTTGACGAAGCTTGTTCACTCACGATGATTCTCCCGGTACTCGTCTTACTTCGCGCTCGCCGAGCGCCCTTGTAACCTGCGATAGAAACGAAGCTCTCGGTCGCCGCGCGCTTCGGGATGGAAGATGGCCATCAAGTCCAAGAGCTCGAGGTGCGGCTCGACCAGTCCGTAGTCCCACCAAGGATTGATGCCGTTCGGATAACCTACGTGCCCGACGAAGACCCGCCCCGAACCCACAGCCGGCACGAAGGAGAAGCGGGCGTCGCCGACCGTCCGATCTCCGAGCCTGCTTCCGAACGACATGCTGGGCGGAAGCAGCCATACGTCCGCCTCGCGAGCATCCATGAGCGCGGCCTCGAACGGCACCTTGACGCTGGCCTCACCGCTGGGGTTGTCGGATCCCAAGTACTGCCCTCCCGCGTCTTCGATCAGTTTGGCGCCGAGGTTGCGACCGCCATGGATGCTCCAACCGTCCTTCTGGGGCGCTCCTACGAGCACCTTCGGCTTGGCGTCGACGGGAGGGAGCGTCTGGCGGGTCTGCTGATAAGCCTCTTCGATTCTATCGAATGCCTCACCGGCTGCCCGTTCTTTGTTAAAGAAGAGGGCGAAGAACTTGATCCACTCGGCCCGCGCCAGCGGCGTGGGTTCTAGCTCCTCGGCCATAGGAACACCCGGAATGCCGAGGCGATGCAGGGTTCCGGACCGGCTCAGGGCTCCCGGAAAATACCACCTGAAGTGCGCTTCGCTGCCGCGTTCGGCCATCGCCTCTACATTGAAGTTCCTCTTGAGCTTACCGGATTCGAAGAGCTCGAGGATGGAGGGGACGCTCGCGTGGGTGTGGTTACCGAACCCCACCAGGCGATCGACCACGCCGAGCATCTCCGATGCACGCCCGTAACGGTACGTGCCCAAGCTGAAGCGAGTCAACGGGACCTGCACCACTAGGGCGTCGCGTCGGACCGCGGGAATCGGCGTCCCGCGCTGAACGAGAACGAACTCGAACTCCTCCCCCATACCCCGAGTTTCGAGCTTGGCGATCTTGTAGTGTCGACGATACTCGATCTCGATCTGGGTCGCGTGGCGAATGGTGACCTTGTCGGGGAAGTAGTCGACCTCAGGGTCGTAGTACCCGACGGTCTCCTCTTCGAGATTGCGCACAGGCACGCCTTCGGCGACGGGCAACACGTCCACCGGCTCACCGATCTGGCGCTGGCATCCGAAGACACAGACGACCACCGCGAGCGCGATCGGCCGGATGCCGAAGCGATGGTCCGCAAACGAGGTCGAGGAACGAGGTCGATCAATGGACGCTCTGCCCTCGTTGATTGCCGTTGCCGTACCACCCACCGACAAGAGCGTTCGTCGATCACATAAAAAAGTAGACACCAGGCCCTCGTTCGCTCCTAGGCCATCCAACCCGCAGCCGACGAGGACGAATGAGTCGGGGGCGGCTGAACTGGGTTCTTCGACGCAGGTTCTACCTGCATCCGCACGATGATGAACCACCTCGGCTGCAGATGCAATTGTATTACGAAATAGGCGGGACCATCAGATAGGCCTACGTTGATGAGGTCGTCGGAGACGAGCAGCAGCCTAGACTGCAGTAGGTACGGAAGTACCAGATTCGTGCGGTGGGATTGACTCTGCTTTCAGATTGCGCGTTCGCACTTCGGACAAGTAGCGAGCGTCAGCGTCCACGGGGTCGGCACGGCTGGGATCCGCGCCGTAGCATCAGGAATCCCAAGCTCGAGCTGACCTCGGGTCGGTGATCCAGTTGCTGCTGCTGGCTGCATCAAGCGCACCCAGGGGACCGTGAATGCGACCAGGGTGGCGACCTTGTCCGTACAACTACAGGGTACTGGTCGTGTCACTCGACGGCTGACTGGGAGCTACGATGAAGAAGAAGAGCCTCAACTTCGCGCATGGTCTCGATGAACAATGAACGCCCGCGTCTCTCCCCTCGACAGGGCACGATGATCGACTCATCAGGGAACTCGCCCCGTACCCGCAGAATCGCCTGCTTCCACTGCTCTGCTTGCATCTGGGTTGGCCTAGCGGCCATCGAACGGGCTAAGCATCCGACGAACAGAGCGCCCCCTTTGCTTCGAACCACGACGTTTCCCGGCCAAGAGCTCGGTCCAGGATAGTAGACGACGACACCGCCCACAGTGGCTCGGCCTCGTTCATCGAAGGCCAGCGGACGGTCGGCGACCACGCTAGCGTGCCCATAGGGCCGAATGCCGCGGGCTCGGAGAGCATCGAGCCCTTTAGTGGGCACATCGGGCCGGTGAGTTATGATCGCCCACTTGAGAGGCTGGAAGAGCTGGCTCGTCGCCCAGTCGACGACCGCGGCGGTCTGTTCGAACGACGCTGCGGCATCCACGAGCGTCAACCCCTCGTCGTCGTAGATCAGCAGGCCGTTCGTCGGCTCTGCCGATGGTTCGGAGCTCGGAGCCACCGACGAGTGCATCCAGACGCCTTCCGCCAACCACGTCAACTTGACGTTGCTCGCAAGGGTAGCGGTGCCCCGGCGAGCGAGGAGCATTTCGACAGGATCCACGAAACGTAGACAGGCGATCGAGCCGGGCAACGTGACGAGCACGATCGCAGCAACTCTGCGAAGCAACGGGTGACGTAATGCCAGGCCGACAGGAGACATACCGCCCTCAGTTTATGCAGCCCGGGCCGCCAGGAGGAGTCACCCGCCCGGAGTATGGCCTCATCCGGGGCCCTCGTGGGCCGCCCGGTCTGCACGCCTCGCAAGAGCGAACATCTTGCCCGGCCGATGCGAGCGATGGATCGGCTTTTCGGATAAGCGGACAGAAGCGCTGCAGGTCGAGGAGTGAGTCCGTTACCCAGCATCTACGGTCTCTTCACAACGCTGACGTGAAGCGCATATCGGAGAATGACTGGCAGTCTTCGTTGGGGGCTCGACATACCGTAGCATCGATTCGACCCCACACGGCGGCGCCGTTCTGACCTTCGATGGTGATGGAGCCGGCGCCGTCGGTCGTCCTGTATAGATCGATGAGGCCGTCAGGTGTCGGAACGATGAGATCCAGCCGAGTGTTGAAGTCTGTACTCAGGTCGTACGTTCCGGGAGCCAAAGTGGAGAGCGTGAGGGAGAAGGTACCGGCATTGGCCGGTCGTTCGGCCACGATACCGATCAGCGACGATGAGCCCCCGACACCTCGAGGGCCGATCGCCTCGCCGCTCGACCAGCTGAACCGCGTTCGTCGAAACGAGTCGACGGCGAGCACGCCATCGGGAACCGAGATGGGCGAGGCCATCATCGCCGGGTTGTCCGACCAATTCTCGACCTCCAGCCGTCCGTCATACAGCCTTCGGCAGTCGTTGGGTTGACCGTCGGCGCAGACGCGCGCGTCGAACTGCCCGAGGATGTTGCCGTTCGCATCCGCGCTGAAGGTCACCTCGCCGCGGCCCCCAAAGACATCACTCCTTCGCATTCCGCCGCTGCTGTCGATCAGGAGCACGTAGGACGTACCCGCACCCAGGGCATAGGTGTCGAGATGGAATCCGTCGATCGAAAAGAGTCGAAACCGCAGCTCCTGGGCCAGATCGATCGAAAAGAGCCTAAGATCATAGAATCGACAGTCGTTGACGGCCTCACAGCTGTCCGTGTCGATACGAAGCCCCCGCTCGTCGAAGCCATCGGTGACCGGAAGCGCCGCGATCTCTGGGTCAGAGAGACTGTCGCCGCGGATACTGAATCGCCACGAGGCGATTCCGGTCGCCGGGCCGCGACAAGGCGTCGTGTCTTGACACCGGTTATCGATGCACACTCTGGGCGCCTGGCAAGGGCTTGCTAGGCAGTCAGTTGGGCGCTCGCAGAGGCGATTGCCAAACTCCTGCCGGCGGAGCCGTCCCCAGTCGTTCGGAGCCGGCTGATCGGTCTCGAGGGCCGACGCGAAGCGGCCCCTCGCCAGCAAACACGCATCGTCGAGGTCGCAGATGCTGGTCAGATAGCGCCCCCACATCGCCTCGCCATTGGTCCCCACGACTTCGATGAGCACGTCACCCGGGCCGGCGTCGGCTTCAGAGTCGTAGCCACGGAGATTGAAGTACGTCACGCTCGCCCGGTCGCGAGGCCGGTAGATGCCCATGGCGGCGCTAGGAAGCACGAAGTCCAGCAGGATTGCGGAGGGAGAGCCGGCCCGGCTAAAGCTGAACGCGACCCCTCCGTCGGAGGTGCTGCGGGTCCCGAATTCGGAGACGAAGAGCTCGGGTTCATCGGTCCCACCGATGCCAAACTCGATGACCGTTCGACACCCTTCGTTGCCCACCGCCGGAAAACCGTCGGGAACCTGAGCTTCGTTCACGCAGCCGTCGCCGTCGGGCTCCGACGAATCGGGCGGTTCGTTCGACGACATTCCGCTACCGCTGCAGGCGGCCACGAGTACGAACGGCAAGCATCCCGTTTTTAACGATCGTACCATGCAGACAAAAGGCGCGGCGTTCGGGCCCGTGTCAATCGTGTCGATCGAGACCGGGGTGACGAATGCATGGCGGATGCCTTGCCGAATCGACCGCGAACCCGTGCCACGGTGCCAGGCCGATTCCTGGGCTAAGCATGGCAGGAAGCTCAGGCCGGCGGGAGGTCGCCATGATCCGCTAAGCTGGGGTCAGATCTACCTCTGAAGTAGTAAGTATCGATAGCTAAAGAGCGCCGTGCTAACAACCCTCGGCTTCCACGCTGATCCGGACTTGTCAGGCCATAATATCCCAGCCATTGATGCCTGGCCTGCTGGCACTTGCTCCAAGTAACTTAATGGCGTTGCCTCCGGTCCCCGTGTCGCTGCTATGCCTTTCGGGACATCAGAACGTTGATCGGCGGGTCGGCCGTGTAGTCTCCGCCCCGCGTTGGTAGGCGAGAAACGCCAGACCAGTTGGACTCGCCGTTCCGTGTGCGCAACTCCCTGCGCCACGAATATTAAGCCTGTTCCATGAGAAATGAACTATTGTGGTCATCGGGAGCTGTATGCAAATCATCGCGCTCGTTGGCCCGTTTGGAGCAGGCAAGTCGACCGTTGGGATGAATCTAGCCGCCTTTCTAGGCGAGGAGGGATATCTTCCGAGTCAGGTGGCGATCGTGGTTAACGAGGCGGGAGGGGCGACGGAGCTGGCCACCACAAACGCCTGCGTTTACACCCTCCCGAACGGATGTTTTACCTGCCAGGATGACGCTCTGCTACGGAAATCCCTTGGCGAGCTTGCCGAGGGGGGCACCGAAGTCGTTATCATGGAAGGCTTTGGCATCGTTTCGGGAGATGAAACGAAGGCCTTTCTAAGTCAGGTCCTGTTCCCTTACGCGATCATCGGCGTATTGGATGTCGCGAACTGGAGCCGTAACCAGGTCAACTACGGTGAACTGCTGCCGACCCACTTGACCGCAGCAGACAGCATCGTGGCCACCAAGCACGATTCCGAAGCTCTGCCGGACGTCATTCAGGAGTTCTTGGGTGCAAACCAGGTGCGTAGCGACGTCACCCTGGCTCTCGTAGATCGTTTTCCCAAAAGCATTTGGCCTGTCGTCGAAGCCGCGCTGGCGCATCGGGCCGCTCCTCACCGCCATCATCACGACAACGGTAGACATCACAACCATGAGCATGAAGACCGTCATCACGGTCATGATCATAAACATGATCATCGCGTTCATGCTGACCATGCACATGATCATGGCGACCACGATCACAGCCACGGCTGGACGACAGTGGTTCTCGATCTCACGCCGCAGACAACGCTAGCGGACCTTCAGGCGGTGACGCGAGCGATGGTCTCGGCCGGAAAGCTCCGGCTCAAGGGGCGCCTCCATGGTTCTGCCTTCAACGTTGCTCCTGGTGCAACCAACTGGCAACTGGCCCCCACAGAGCTCGGCGACCTCGTGATCTGCTACTTGGCGCAAGAGGCGGATTGGCCGGTGGACCTGCTTAGCCTGGTCGTCTCACCCCCGGAGCCCGCCCGAGCTCATCAACTGCTGCGCATGGATACCGAACGTTCGGCCACCGTATCTGCAATCAAGGAGGACATTGCAACGGTCCGGTCTTGGCAACCGCGGACCGCTCCGATCTCCGATGGCCGCTTGCAGCTGGTCACGCACCCGGAGCGTCTTCAGATCTTGAAAGAGATGGCGCGTCGTCCAGGCGTGAAGGCTGAGTGGTTTATGCCGGTCATGACCGCATGCCTTGAGTACTGGGTAAAGTGTGCAGGGTGGCTTGACATCCATTACGCTGAAGTCAGCGGCGCGCACCGGCCGACCCATCAACGCGAGCTCGGTGTGTCACTAGCGTGGTGGACCCTCGAGTTCTTCGCGGATCTGCCCGAAGACCTGGTTCAGCGGGTCTACGCCATTCAGCCTGCGGTCCTCGTTGCGACCGGTCTCAGCGACGTATCCGCCCTGCGTGCGGACGGCTTTTGGCGCTACTGGCAAGGCCTCGAATACCTGCGCGGGCTGCGATTTGGGCGTGAACGGCTGTCAGAGTCCGATCGAGCGGTTGTACAAGTCGCCGCCGAGCGTGTCATCGCCATGGCGGAAAGCGAAGAAGAGCGCTTCGCTTTCGAGGCGGAGTACAAGGCCTAGCGTGGTAGGCCGCTTTGGGACGCTCTTCGAGTAGGCGAAGACCGTGGGGGCTCCTCCTTACACGCCATTCAGCTGATGGTGCGCAGGCTTTGAGGCCAGGGGTCGGAGAAGATGTCTCCACGTTGCCAGGCGGCGACTTCCTCTTCGGTGCACAAGGAACTTCGCAACGCGGCGGCAAAACGCTGGCAGGCGTCGGGCATGCCAATGAGGGTGAGCTCGTTGTTTCGGTCCCCGAAGATGGGGTGCTTTGCCCTAAGTCGCTTCGTAAGAAGGTCAACTTCCATGGGGAGCAGTTTACCGTAGCGGTTGTGGACAGCTTCGGCGGCCCAAAGGCCGGTGATTTCGAGGGCAATCTGGCTACCAGATTGTTGCCACAACAGGACGTCCGCAGGTCGAGAAGCGAGCCACAAAAAACCTTTAGTACGATACAGACCGGTACCTAGTTCGCGCCGACATATGTCGTATAGCCGTTCAGGATGAAAGGGGCGTGGGTCGCGCAGGACGATGGCCTCAACCTGATCGGCGGTAGGCCTGTCCAGGGTGAGGCCGAATCGATCGGCGCGCCTCTCAAGGTCTGTCAAGTTGGGCGCGGGCGTGGCGTCAAGCTGCGGAAGAAGGAGCCCGGCATGCGCAGAAAGGCCGACCGTGGCCTGCGGCTGAAGTTTCCGCAGGGTTCGAACCTGGCCATCGACGACAGGCCGGGGCAGGGTGTCGATCTTCGTGAGAATGACTACGCTGGCGAAGACAAGCTGCTCGGCGAGGATCCCGGCGGCATATCGGAGAGCGTCGTCAGCGGGCGCGATGGCTTCGCCGGTAAGGACTTGGCCATCGGCAAAATCGCGATGGAGATTCAGCGCATCAACGGTGACGACAAAGTGGCGTAGACGGAATCGATCATCCTGGGTGAGGGCCGAGATCAAAGGCCACGGCTTGGCCGCGCCGGTGCTTTCGCAGAGAATGTGCGGCGGAGGGGGATCCAGGGCTGCGATCTCCCCCAGCGCTCGACCCACCGATGCGTGGAGTTTCTCGCGTGCGTGGGGGCCATGGAGGGCCGCCACGCGATCGACCAGACGGCCAGGTTCAGGGTTGGAGGTGTCGTCCGAGAGAAGTTCAACATCGACACCAAGCTCGCTCAGGTCGTGAACGATGATGGCGGCGTCACGTAAGGTCTCATCGTAACGCCAACGCCGGAGCAATGTGGTTTTTCCGGAACCGAGAAAGCCGCAGACAACCGTCAGAGGTAGTTTCTTAGATGAAGTCATTGAAGTTGCCAGGGCCTGGTCGGGAAAGACATCCTCGACCAGAGCGTAGCTCTGTTAGGGGTGACGGCCAAACGCAGCCTTGACGACCCTGGCGTCGTGATAGGGCGGCAAGAGCGTTCGGCGGCTCCGGTCTCATCGCGTGTCTACTCTTGCTCATCCAACGAACGTCGGCGGCTCGGGCGAAGATCTGGGACGGCTCAGGTTCGCCCGCCTTGTCGTCTATCAGCCAACGCGCTTAGCAGCCGCAAGAATGCTCGTCGACTTTGAAGAGCAACCGACGGAGCGAGCGTCCAGCAATCGATGGCGACCGGTGGACCGCACCGGACCCGCGATTGCCGTCGAAGGCTTCCCCTTTAAGAAGCAGTACGTCACCAGCGGTGCAGTAATGCACTGCGTCTTGAACGCGCAGCACCGATCGATTCGCGGTTTCCGGGTCCACATCGGTACGGGCGAGGTTTTCGCGAGCCACGTCTTCGTTCCTCACCCACTCGGTGCCGGGCCCCGCGTAGGTGCAGAGCAGGCGCACAGTGACGTTATCTGTATGAAACTTGCGGCATTTGTCGTGCGTTACCACTGCCAGCTGCGCGTGAAGATGGCTGCTGCCCAAGGCGGCAGAAAAGTCCGTTACGAGCGAAGCCATGTCGACTTCAAGGAACCGCCGGGCGACCGGATTGGATATCGGTTGAAGAAGCTCCGCGAGGTCGAGATTGTCCACGTCGATCACAACCTTACGTGCGAAGGTATCCCCTTCAGCGATCTCTCCCAGCGCGTCGGCCACCGACGGAGTGAAGGAACGCTTTAGCCAGAGCGCGTTCTCCCCCGGCGGAAGCAACGGAGCAAATGGACCGCGACCTCCGTCCCGCAGGCCGGACTGTGGCGGCAGCTGGGGTTGCAGCGGCCTGTCGAACACAGCGGATGACACTCCTCTCTCTAACCACGACCGCATTGCATACGCAAAAGAACTGCGGTTATCGCGAAGCTACGCCGCCGCCATCGTGACTGGTAAACCCTGATCTGAGGGGATTGCGAGTAGTTGGCAGTGGGGCCCACCCGGAGCGATCGATGCACCGTCTACCACCTGCGCCTCGGATCGAACCCTTTCGGCGAGCACCGCGGACCGATGAGCGGCTAGATCCACATACTCCGATCGCTTTCGACCGCGAAGTAGTACCACTCAGCGTAGATACTTGCTCCCGGATTGGGAAACACGATGAACCCGTCAGATTCAGCGAATACCTCAGCGCCGTTGCCGCGGATTCCGATCTTCTCGCCTTTCTTCAGTCGATCGAAACTATTGAAGTTCCGAACCAGCGTATCGCCGTTGTCGAGTCGGTCCACCACATCCACCAGCTTCAGAAGTTCTACGTCCTTAGGTGGAGGGATCGGGACACCCTCAATGATACCGAGAAGCTTCAGGGTTTGGTCAATCGCGTATCTCGCGCGTTTAGACGCTTCAGGGTCATGATGTTGACCACACTCATAGGTGACGCCGTAGCCGCCTACGCTTCGCATGTACTCGGTGGTGCCGACGCCATAGTCTGTACTCAGCAGATGCGCGGATGAAGGCTGCTTGGATGCTTTACGTTGTCTGACTCCGTTCTCATAAACTTCCATCCAGCCTTCTAGGAAACGCTTTGCGCCGAGATGGAGGGCGAGCTTCGTTTCGCGTTCTTGAAACGCAAAGGGTTCGAGGCACTCCTGGTTATTCTTGGGGCCGATCAACGCAAACGGATCCCCGGGCGTATGAAACGAATGGAGATCCAGGAGCACGTCATGGTCGCGCAACAGGGGGCAAAGCGCGTTCGCGATACTGTCCTCATAATCGGCGGGCTCAGCTTTAGGACCTAAGAATCGGTTCAGATTTCGATCCACCGCCCGTCGTCTTTGGTCGTAGGCTTCGGGGTTAGTGACCGGAACCAACGTGAGGGTCCCCGCTTTGACCTTAAGAACGCCGCTCTTCAGTTCCTCCAGCAGCGCGTGGATGGCCTCCGTGCCGCAGGTTTCGTTCCCATGGACCGCGCCGAGAACGATCAGCTTGGGGCCGGACGTGTCGCCTTGGAAACGAAAGCTCTGGAATCTCGTGGCAGTCATCGCGAAGTTCTACAGCGATACGCGAGGAACTCAAGCTACGGCTGTCGAGGTGTTTCGCGTCCTTGGTTTGCGACTTCTGCTCGTGCCTGTTTGAACCACTCGATCGTGCGCAACCGGTGCTCATCGCCATACAGCGCAATGAACCGAGCCGTCGTTCGGTCTTGCGTATTCGAAAGCGCCGCGATGCGCTTTTCAACGTAGTCGGCGGTGAGGGGAATCTTGCATTTCACGGTTATGCAGTGCTTCCACTCCTCATAATTCCGGCAAAAAAATTCCACCGTTCACCTCATCCGAGTGTCAGCTCGACCAGCCACGTGAAGCCTTAGCACTCGTTGTTCATTGATGCAATTTATTTGCGTTAGAGCGGTCCCTCGTAAGTCGTGAACAGATGCAGCGGACATGCGTCACGTCACGACTTCGCTCGATTCCTCGGCGCAGCCCTCTCGTCGGAAAACGCAAAGCCTAGTACTCGGCGGCGGAAGTTCCGACGCAGGTCGGAACCCGGCGCGGAGTACGCAAGCGGAGGCTGCGGAGCGTCGAAGGCTGTACACGACAGGAGCGGGCGCGAGTAACGAGCCACGGAGTGGCTCGTTACTCGCACCGAGTTCATCTAGTGGAACGTTCAGAGCGCAGCTCA
>JANQQN010000585.1 GCA_028289325.1 Myxococcota bacterium
CACGCGCACGGAGAAACCTGATGCTTTTCAATGATCCACGGGACGTGAGCGAAGCGAAGCGAAGCGATCAGGAGGCCGCGCTGGGCCCGTGGAGCGCGACTTTGTGCAGGTGGAACCTGCTCGAAATCAGTGATCCAGGGGATAGTCCCCTGTCTCAGACGTTCTTCGCAGAAGAATGCGGGAGACAGGTGGCTAGTAGAGGTCGGGAAGGATCGGCTGCCCTGGCCGCTCGACGCCCACGAGCCGAAACCCCTTTTCTGGACCCAGGTCATAGAAGTGCACTCGCGTTTCGCTCGTGGGGCGGACGGAACGGGTTTGGTGCACGAAGATGTCCAGGATTCCGTAACGCATCGGGTCGTCGTCGGCCGCGTCGGGGTTGACGAGATCCGCGGGGCGGCGATGGCCGATCGGGAGCACGATGCAGCTGCGGTGGGGGTGATCGGGGTCGGGGTTGAACTGCAGCCATCCGAGCTCTTTGTCGCTGAGGTTGTTGCGCGCGCCGAGGTTGGCGCCACCGCGGAACCGCATCTTGTAGTAAGTGTTCTCGATGTCCGCCACGCGGTGCTTGACGGCGAGATCTTCGAAGCACAGCGACTGGGCCTTGCTCCCGGGGGTTCGGCGCGCGACCTGAAAGTTCGACAGCGACGAGTTTGCGGTGAGGTACTCTCCGAAGATCCGCTGGCGTCGCTGCATCAGTCGCTTGACGATAAACTCTTCGAACCGCGGGTCGGGGAACTCGGCGGCCTTCACCATGGCTCGGACGTGGGGTTCCTCGATGTTGCTGATGATCCTTACCATCCACAGGGCATCGCGGGTGCTCATGCGGTCGTGGGCGGGGTTCGGGTACCCCGCTTTCCACCTCGATGACGTGAACGTCGGGCCGTCGAAGTACCCGAACTGGTCGTACGGATTGACCTCCAACCGGTTCCACGGCCGGGGAATCAGGCCGAAGGTGACGAGGTCGGTGAAGAAGTGGTTCCAGTCCCAATAGTAGGACCGGCCGAGGCGGCGGCTGATCTGATCGAAGACCTGACGACCGCCGAGCGAGTCGCCCCAGTCGATGAAGTAGTGACGGATGTACGTGCGGCCGTCATCTTCCTTGATCCAGACGTCGAGGGAGTTCTGCTCGCGAGAGTCGAAGTGGTTGATCCACGCGGCGAGGACCTGAGAGCCCCGAAGCTCACGCCGGTCTTGGTGGTCGACGACGTCATTCGGATCGTCGGAGCGGGTGCCTTCGTAGCGAAACGGCCCGATCGGTCGCCCGGGTACGAACCGCGACGCGGACGCGCGTAGGATGCCGTCCTTAGAGCGAAAAGCGCTGGACAACACCTTGTCGATGTCCGCTTTGGTGATCGGGACGTCCTGCCCGACTTCGTTTTCGGCCGTGGCTTCCGGATCGATCTTCAGGATGTCGGATCGAAAGAACACGATCTCGTTGCACGGGGTCCAGTAGCCGGCCGCGTGGTACATCTTCGAGCCGAAGATGTCCGCCCCGGTGGCCCGGGTCGGCTGCAGCGGGCTATCGAACTTCAGCAGGTACCGCCGGCCGTCGGCGGCCTTGATGAAGAATCCAGGGTTGGCGCCGTTCGGCTTGGCGGCGGTGACCGTCCAGGGCTTCTGGTCGGCGCTCAACGGAGGCTCGTCCCCGCAGGCGCCCTTGCCGACCTCGTCGGGGGTCATCGGATAGTAGCCGATGCGATTCGTAAACCACGCGCTGTTCGGGACCTCGTCCATCGAGTTGACGTTGATCGATTCTCCGGGGACGGGGAGGGCGAATCCGTAGGCGGCGGGACGGAAGATCATTTGATCCGCGCCGTCGGCGATCAGCCCCGAGTAGTACTTCCCGGGGCGCTCGGGGACATGATGGACATCCGGGTCGACCCATATCGGGGGGGCGAGCGGAAAGCGACGGACGCCACTTCCGCAGGAGATGGCCGCGACAGCGACAAGGAGGATCGGAGCGAATCGGCGCATGTCAGAAGCCTTGCGAAACCCCGAACGTGAAGCGGATAGAGTCGATACCGAAGTCGTCGCTGTCGAAGCGGTTGGTGCCCAGGCCGAACAGGATGCTGAGGGCGGTGTCTCGGTCGAGGTTGGTCCTCAATCCGATGCCGCCGGCGGCGTAGAGGTGTTTGAATGAGAAGCGCTGGCTGCCGTCTCCGGTGATATCGACGTCGTTCACTTCGTCCGGGGTGCCGAAGGTGTTTCCGATGCTCCCGAAGATCTCGGCGTCGAGGAGCGACCACACCGGGTATCGGTAGGTGCCGGTCAGCGCGACCGCGTACTTGCCGATGAACCGGCCCGGCAGGTAACCGCGCATGACCTCATTGCCGCCCATCTGGGGCAGCTCGGTGAACGGCACGTCGCCTTCGCCGATGTCGTCGATGAGGAACTCGGTGTAGCCGCGGAGGGCGGCGACGTGGCCGTTACCTGAGAAATCGTAGAACGCCGCCACCTCGCCCCCGACCCGGAAGAAGTGTCGCGACGTCTGCGTCGGATCCCACTCGAAGGAACCGAACGCTTCCATGCGCAGGCCGGTGCCGCCGTCGAACTCGGTGTCCGGGCTGCGAGTGTCCAACATCAAATGAACCCGATGCTCGAGCAGCTGGTACGTTTCGTCGAACCCGGGGATCGTCTCCGGGGTGCCGAACGCGATCGCGCCTGGTCGCTCCAGGGGGAGCCCGTCGAGGTTGGTCTCTCGGCCGATCGACGGCTCCCGCGCACCATCGGCATCGAATTCGACGACGCGAAACCGAGTCGAGAACGAGATCTTGTTGAGGCCGGCCAGGGTGGCGAACAGCTCGGCCCCGACCTCGATCCGCTCGATGGCGAAGATGCGCTCGTCGTCGGTGCGGGTGTCGGCGCCGATCCCGTAGTACACGAGATCCGGCCGACGAAGGAACTCGCCGTCGAGCACGATGAGGCCGCTATCGTCGTCGAACGTCGTCTGCGTGTTTCGCACCGCGACCCGCAGCCACTCGTCGGGATTCCAGATCGCGACCGAAGTGGTGAAGTTGTTTCCGTCGGCGAACAGGTCGTCGTGGGTGTAGGACAGACCCACGGCCGGATTCAGACCGAAGTCTGCGAGGAAGGTGGGAAACAGGGTGGCCTTGCCGTCGAAGAAGGTGAGCGTCTTCTCCACTCTCGCGAACACGTAGTTCGCCTCGGCGCGGGTGATCAGCCAGACGATCGGTTTGCGCACCAGCCAGTTCAAGGTCAGGTGGACGGGGAACAGAACCACTCGCGGAATCCAGATCAGCACCTCCCCCGCGCCGGCCGTTTCCGATGGTCGGCCGTCGTAGTTGGGCTTCTCTCGTTGGCCTTGAGGTGGCGCTTGGGGTCCGGTGGTGCCCTCGGGAACGGGGGTCACCCGGGGCGGGCGAGCCGCACTCCCGGTCTTGTCGAGGCCTTCGAGCACCTCGTCGAGGGTGTCGATCCGGTTCGGCGGCGTCGAGGTGGCGACCTTAGCGTCGGGGGCTGCGGTCGCCGTCGACGAGACGGCGGCGGGTTGGGCGTGCGCGACAACGGTGACGGCGCCGGATCCCATGACCACCGCGACGGCCGCGAGCCACCCGATGGCGCGAAAAGCGAGGGTGTCCACAGGACCGAGACCAGTACTACATGCGGTTCTTCGAAACCACGCTGGATACGGCGACGGAGGGCGGAAGTAGGGAGGAAAGCTCACTTGAAAAGGTCTCCAGGGCGGGTTGGCCGAAGCGAGCGGTCAGCGCACGGCGGTCGGCGCGCAGTGGGGTGCCGGCCATCCATCGGTCGATGCAGGCGGCCATTCGATCGACGAGGTCGTTCTGATCTCGGTAGCGGTACTCGCTCGGGAACACCTCGGGGTAGGCGAGACGGTCCGGAACCAGGACGAACGCGCCGGCGTGGGCGGCTTCGATCATCGATATTCCAAAGAACTCGTGGTCGGCGGTAGAGACGGCGAGGTCCGCTCGACGAAGCAGCGCGCGGTAGGCCGCCCGCGGCTCGCACGGACCGAAGAACACGAGCCGATCCGGCCATCGGGTTCGAGCTTCGCCGAAGCACGCCGGCCACCGCTTGAACCGCGGTCCGGCCAGCGCCAACCGGAAGGGTAGATTGCGGGCGTCCAGCGCCCTCAGGGCGGCGAAGAACAGGTCGGGGCGCTTGTCGTGCTCCCAGCGGTGGTTCCACAGGATCACCGGTCCCGCCCCCCGGGTCGAAGACTCGGGTCCCGCAGAACCCGACCCAAGCCCGGCGTCTACCGGCGCCGGGTCGAGGTCGAGGGGGACGGGCAAGACGACGCTCTTGTGCTCGATCTCGCTCACCCACCCGGGCGGGACGGCGTCGGGGAGGGCAGTGAGGAGGGCCTTCGCGCGCTCGAGAAAGCTGTCCCGGTTGTAGCGGCTGTTGAACGCGATTCGGGTCGCGGCCCGGGCGCTGGTGAGCTGGGTGAATCCGAAGTGATTGTCCCGGGGGGCGGCGGTCCGGGACGGATACGCGAGCTGGTTCTCGTGAAAGTACAGCAGCGAGGGGCAGGCGGCGAGGGGCGGGGCCAGCGCGAGCAGATCGCACAGGGCCAGCATCGACGTCGTCACGAGAAGATCCGGGGTCGGTCGGTCGGCCCATCGGGTCGCAAAGTGGACTGCTGCGCCGCGCAATCGCCATTTCCAGTGCCGACCGGGGAGCGTATCGACTCGCCAGCGGGCGTCGATCCCGGTGGTCAGCCGTCGGGTAAAGGCCGCGTGCGATCCAGCGTGAAACGGGTCTAGGAGCAGGATTTCGGCCCTTCTGAGGGTTGTCGACGCCATTTTGGCGGCAAGCGCGACGGATCGGACCCCTCCCGCTTGGATGTGGCCGGTTATCGCCGATTCGCCGATCGATGGAAATGCAGGACCTTCGCCTGCTGCTCGTCGAGCCCTCGCTCGTGCAGCAGCGCATCATCCGCGGCCAGCTCGAGAGTCTCGGGGTGCACCGGCTGACGTCCGCGGAATCATCGGGCGAGGCCCTGTCCGCGATCCGTGCGAAGAAACCCGATGTGGTCCTGAGCGCGATGCATTTGGCCGACATGACGGGGGCCGACATGCTCCTTTCCCTTCGCGGTCATAAGATGACGAAAGATCTCCCGTTCATTCTCATCTCGAGCGAACGCAGCGATCAGTATCTAGAGCCCATCAAGCAGAGCGGGGTTACAGCGATCATCAAGAAACCGTGCAAGGAGAGCGACCTTTGCCAGGCGTTGCTTCGCACGGTGGAGCTCATCGACCCGCACCCCATCGAGGTCAGCGCTCAGGTGCTCAACAACCTTCGCGTTCTGGTCGTCGATGACAGCCGCACGGCCCGCAGCTTCGTCATCCGGGTGTTGACCAATCTCGGCCTGCAGCACTTCACCCAGGCTGAGGACGGCCAGGATGCAGTCGAGATCTTTCAGCGCTCGACCTTCGATTTGGTGGTCACCGACTACAATATGCCTCGGCTGGACGGGCAGGGGCTCCTGCGGTTCATCCGCAATGAGTCCGTCCGGCCGAACACCCCGGTGCTCATGGTCACCACCGAGTCGAACGAAGCGCGTCTGTCGGCGGTCAGCCAGCTGGGGGTGAGCGCCATGTGCGACAAGCCCTTCGAACCCCACGTCGTTCGCCGGTTGATCGCAGGGATCATCGACGTCGAAGCGAGCTAGTACGCGGCGGCGGGAGTTCCAATCCGGTGGAATCGGTCGACGCCGCGTACGCGAGCGGAGCGTAAGCGAAGCGATCAAAAGGTCGATATGACTG
>JANQQN010000492.1 GCA_028289325.1 Myxococcota bacterium
GCTGCTCCTCAAGGTCCGCCGGCGCCAGGAAGCCGCGGCGGACGTTCGTTTCATCCTTCGGCGGTGGCCGAAGCACAAGGCCGCCCTCGCCTTGATGGCTCGCATCAACGCGCCCTAGTCTCGTCGTCGTCGTCGCCGCGCACCATTGCGTGGCTATCGATGTCCGCGGATGATTTGAGCTCGGACACCAGACTCCGGAGCGCCGCGTCGAGGGAGGCGTCGGCGATGGTCAGCGCGCGCAGCTGGGGGGGATTGGGTAGAGACTTGGCAATGCCCGGGAGGGCTCGGACCATGGCCATCCGGACCGACTCCGGCGATCGATCGTTATCGATCTGACGCCGTGCGGCTTCGACGGCGACCGCGCACTCCTCGCGTCGCCGGTCGCTCTCCGCCTTGCGTTCCGCGCTCTCGAGCTCGGCCTGCTGGGCGATGCGGGCCAGCTCCGCCTCTTGGGCCAACCGAGCTTGCTCCAGGGCCAACGTCTGCTCTCGGGCCTGAGCGTCGAGCTTAGCTCGCCGCACCCGCTCTTCCCGCTCCCGGTCGAGCCGTTCGGACTCCGTAGCGAGTTCGAGTCGAGCCTGTTCGGCCCGCGCTTCGATCCGAAGCTTGGCTTTGGCCTGCTCGGCCGCCGACTCCCGGGCTGCGACCGCCGATGAGTTCTCGAGCTCGACAACACGGGCGGCGCGGTCACGCTCGGCGCGGAACGGGCGCTGCAGCATCTCCCACACCCGGGGTGAACAAACGACGGCCTCTTTGATCTGCACGGTGACGATACTCAGACCGAGGCCTTTGTCGGGGTCGCCGCCGCCTTCGGCCACCGCGCGAAGCCGGGCCGTCAGCTCTTCGATGATCGGCTGCTTATCGGCGAGGACATCGTCGATGCTCATCGTGGCGACCTTGTCTTTGATCGCGGCCTCCGCCTGCTCACGGAGCTGGACGTTCACGATCTTCATCGGGTCTTCGGGGTCGCTGAAGTCGAGCTTCCGGTAAGCGATCTCGAAGTCGTCAATGATCCACTGAACGTAGGCCTGGACCAGCAGCCCCTGACGCTCTTTGCAGATCGTGTTGGCCTGGATGACGATCGTCTGCATCGCCGCCGGCACGACCAAAAACGCATCGGTGACCGGGTCGAATCGAAAGGACTCGCCAAGCCCGATGGTCACCGGCTGCGATCGACCGCGGCGCGAATGTACGACGTAGGCATTCGGGGGAACGATGACGTTCCTCCACCGCCAAAAGCCGGTGATACGAACGTCACAGGCGTTGGTTGCGGTCACCGGAGCCGGCGCTGCGGTCAGGGCGGCTTCGCTTCGTGGGACCGGCGCACGGGCGGGCATCGACCGTCGGTTTTTCAGGTCTTTTTCGA
This sequence comes from Myxococcota bacterium, assembly GCA_028289325.1. Classification (GTDB taxonomy): domain Bacteria; phylum Myxococcota; class Kuafuiibacteriia; order Kuafuiibacteriales; family Kuafuiibacteriaceae; genus JANQQN01. The sequence continues at coordinate 1,367 of JANQQN010000492.1, forward strand.
GCTGGACCTTCTGCTGGACGACCTGGTCCAGGTACACGTTTCGGTTGTCGTTCGGCTTTGCGCTCATGGCTCCCCCTCGCTGTTCAGAGGTCGTTGTGACTGCACGTCGTTGCGGCGGCATACGATAGTGGCTGGCGCGCTCTCCAGTGACCCTAGAGAATATCGCATGCCTTCGAATTCGTTCGATATAGAGCGAGCTCGGTCACTGCTGGCTGAAGTCTTCGCGCCGTGGGTGGCCGATCTGCATCTCGACATCGCGGCTATGTCGCCGCAGGAAGTGATAATGCGGCTTCCGTACCATGAGCGGCTGGGTCGTGCCGATCGCGTCCTGTGTGGCCAGGCGCTGATGACCGCGATCGATACGTGCTGCGTGTTCGTATGTTGGGCGACCCTCGGCGACACGCAAAATGTAACCACCGTTTCCCAGACGACAAATTTCCTTCGCCCCGCCATCGGGACCGACGTCTTGCTGCGCGGCCGGCCGCTCAAGGTGGGACGAACGATGATCTTCTTGGAGGTCTCGGTCACCGGCGCGGAGGATGGAAAGGCGGTCGCCCACGGCACGTCGACTTTTGCGGTGCTGCCCGGAACTCTCGGCGCGTCGAGCTAGACCGAACGAGGAGCGTCCGATGTCCGTATACGGCATCTATAGAAGCCTATACGAGACGCCGCTCGGCCGCCGCCGGGTGACGTTTTCCGATGACACTCTGCTCGGGTGGTTCCAAAGGCATTGGGGGCGAGTACAGGCGTTGCCGCCGGCCACGGAACTCAACTTCTTCGGCGCGGCGGAGTCGCTGACCGAATCGGTGTTCGACGGGGCGGTGTACGGATTCAGTCAGGTGTGGGCGGCGATGAAAGACGGCGGTGAGGCGCCGTCGAGTAACCGGGCGCTGATAGATTGGTTAGGTGGCCTGAGTTATCCCGGCGGTGAGATTCACGCCGCGTCCCACGCGCTGCAGATCGTGACCGACGACGATGAGCTCGAACTCGCGCTGCTCATGTTCGACGATCACTTCGTCCGCCGGCACCCGGAACGGACGGCGTTCGTGCTGTTCCCCGACTGGGCGCTCCCCACCCGCGTTCGTTCGCGCACCGATCGTTTCGTGTGGCGAGGGCCGGTCAACGACCTCGCGCCGGGCGGCGCGGGGCCGGGCGACGTATATCTGATCTTCATCGTCAATCGCGACGGTCTGTGGCTGTCGGGGTTGTCGGGGGCTTACCGGATCCGGGGACTTCGCCTCCCGGGTTTGGTGAGGCATCTGAACGACGAGATACCCGCGCTCCCCAGCCGCGCGGACCGGCACGGGCGGCCGTGGCCTGACGAGCTCGCCCTGCTGCGGTGGATGGCTCTGCAAAGAGGCCGTCGGGCCAAGCTGAGAGGGGTCATCGAGGCCGCAGATCGGGAGCGACCCGGCCGCATCGTCCGTCTCATGTCGTCGGACCGTTCGCGACCGGAGTTCTTGCGCGGAACGCCGGCTCAATGCCGGGCGGACTGGCGCGAAGTCGAGCGTCGCGCCAAACGAGCCCCGAAGATTCCCACGGTGTGGAAGCACGTTCGCCGGCCGAGCCGAATTCAGACCGCGCCCCACTTTGCACAGATCACCTTTACCGAGACTGCCTGCGCCCCGGACATCGATCGCCCCAGCTACGACCTCAACGCACACTGGTATCTGTTCGACGATCTGTGGGCGGCATCCCACCCCCAGCTGGCTCGGTCGCTGCTGTGGTGGGCGGGAGACGCGCTGCCGCTGTTCCCCGCCTGCGGGTACGCGACGGATCTCAACTCCGCCTAGAGACGTGACCAATAACCCACGTGAGGCCCTCGACGAGGGCTTGTCGGCCCTGGTCGTGCGACGACGAGGGCGTTGGGTGGCCCCCAGCAACTGAG
>JANQQN010000493.1 GCA_028289325.1 Myxococcota bacterium
AGAGGCTGTTGACGATCGATAAGGGCTGGCCGTTGATCGGCCCCCACCTTCGCGTCCGGTCTCCGGTCATCTCCACCACCCCGGGTTGGGTGCCGGTCCAGATCACCCCGCTGCGGTCGACGAGAAGGTCGCGGGGATGACCGGTTCGGGCCTCGGTCGGTAGCTTGCTCGTCCGAAGGAGCCGTTGGCCGTCGTAGCCCGCGACTCGAGACTTGAAGCCCACCCACATGAGTCGTCCGCCGGGCCCGGCATCGAGCCCAAACACCGGCTCGGCCGATAGCTGCCGCCACCGGTCGCCGTCTCGCTGGTAGAGGCCCTCGGTGCTGGCGACCCATACCCGACCCGCACTGTCCGTCTCGAGGTCGTAGATGCGAGCCTCGGCGACCTCGGCCACGGCGTGGAACTCGCCTTCGCGATACGCGTAAAGACCGCGCGCGGTGCCGACCCACAAGGTGTCGCCCAGGGTCACGAGGGCGGATACGAAAGGCGCGTCGAGCCCCTCGGCTCGTCCGAAGCGACGCCACTGCCCCGGCTGACCGAGATAGAGGTGGCCCAACGTGCCGACCCATAGCTGCCCGTCAGGATTCAGAGCCAGGGACTCGATGCTGAGCCCGGTCTTGCCGCCGACCGGGACCTCCACGAATCGGTCGCCGTCGCGTCGATGGAGGCCGCCCTCGGTGCCCACCCACAACCGCCGCTCGTGGTCCTCGATGATCTGCTGGGCCACGAGTTGCCGCAGGCCCGACGTGGCGTCGTAGTGGATGAACGGTCGGTGCTGGGCGTTCGCGGTCCCCGACAGGAGCGCGAGGCCGACCACCAGCCCCAGGATCCCTCGCCTCGCCGGTGGCCTGCCTTTCCCCACGTGTCTGCCCCATTTGATGTCAACCTCCGCTCGGGGTGAACGTTCCGTTGCTCATGACTACTCGGAGTGTTCAGATCCGAGCCTGTGAGTGACCCCCTCAAGCCCGAGAGCTGGCATGCGGAACCGGGCGTGTGCGGAAGCTGCATCGCTTGGCGCCCGACCCCCGCGCAACCGGGCGATGAGGTGGCGACCGGTGCGTGCCGCCTGCGACCGGAGCTGGGTCGGGTGCCGGCGACCTTGAAGCTGTGCGACCTCTACAAGCCTCGGGGCCAATTCGTTTATGCGCCAACGGCCGAGAAGGACCCCAGCCGCCGCCGCAAAACGGCCGCGGCCCGCGTGCTGCGCCGGTCATCGGAGGGAGAGCTGGTCCCCGATCGGGCGCCGCCCCGAACGGCGGCGGAGGCTCCCGCCACTCGGCCGCCGCCGCCGCGAACGGTCGACGCGGGCACCGACGACGCCGCGGTGTTGCGACGGATCCTCGTCGAGCTGCTCGCGAATGAGGTGTCGTCGGTACGGCGAGACCTGCATCCTCGATTCGAGGGTGGCCGGGTTACCCTTCACGATGGTCAGGGTGACGCCGTGGGCCAGATCAAGGTAGAGCGATTCTTCGAGCTGCTGGATCGCGTGAAAGGGGCGTTGGATGAGCTCGAGGAAGCCGTGGTCCGCCAAGACCCGCTGTTGCCCCTCGTTCCCGAGCTGGTCGGCAACATCCGTCGGATGCAGGGTTCGTTGACGACGTTCAACTTCCTGTTCGCAGATAGGGGCGACTACTTCAGCGGCAAGTACTGATAACCGTCAGCCCTCACCCTCGTCGGTTTCCGCGTTGGTGAGGTCGCTGCGCCGCAGGGGGGTGCTGGGCGAGATGGTCTCCGCCTCGGGATCCGACTCTGGCTCGTCTTCGGCGTCCTCGTCTTTCTTGATCGAGTGGGGCCGGATTCGCTGTGTGACGTCCGTCGCCTGAACGTGGACGGGGGGCATCCCGGGTAGCGTCGGCGCGTCGTCATCGGCGCCGACGGCGGGCGGCGTGGCGCTCCCTTCATCGTTATCCGGGTGTCGGGTGTCGTCCTTCGGGTCTTTCTTTTCCCCAGCCATCGCCTCCACGCATCCACATGCGCGGTCCACGGGCAAGGCCATTGACCTCGGGGGCCAGCCTTGACATGCCCGAACCCCGAGTGATTCCGCGCGAAAAGGACAATATCGTCTACATCGACTCGGACAGCGCCCCCCGCATCATCCACAGCGGGGAGGACCTTTTGTACGAGCCGCTGCCGGTGGGGACGCGGGTGATCTACCCCAACCCGCCCATCCGGGGGTTGCTGCACCCCGACGCGGCGCTCCGGTACGCGCTGAACCATCCCGAAGAAGCGGACCCTCTGTACGCCCAGCTGAAGCCGGGCATGAAGGTCACCATCGTCATGGACGACATCTCGTTGCCCCTGCCGATGATGAAGACCCCCGACGTTCGTGAGCGGGTCCTGACGATCCTTCTGCAGATCCTCGAAGACCACGGGGTCGACGACATCGATCTGCTGATCGCCAACGCGCTTCACCGGCGAATGACCTCGGCCGAGATGAAGCGCATGGTGGGCACCGCGATCTTCGAGCGCTTCTACCCCAAGCGTTTCATCAACCACGACGCCGAAGACCCGGAGGCGATCGTGACCATCGGCCACACCGAGGTCGGGGAAGTGGTGAAGACCCATCGGCTTTGCGCGGAAGCCGACCTGACGATCTACATCAACATCAATCTCGTTCCGATGGACGGCGGCCACAAGTCGATGGGCATCGGCACCACCGACTACGAGGGCCTGCTCGCGCACCACAACCCGCGCACCATGCTCGAGTGCGACTCCTATATGGACCCGGAGAACTCGGAGCTCGCGTTCTCCGGCAACCGCATCGGCCGGGTCATCGACAAGCACATGAAGGTCCTTCACATCGAGACCGCCCTCAATAACCGGATGTACGACAAGCCGATGGCGTTTCTCGCCAAGAACGAGGACGACTTCACGGAGCTCGATCGCCTCGCGTTCAGTTCTCTTCGTTGGACGCTGTCGAAGCTGCCGCGAGGCGCGAAGCGGGAGATCTTCCATAAGGTCCCCTCCCCCTACGAGCTGATCGCGGTCCACGCGGGGGCGACGGAGCCCGTTCACGACAAGATCCTCAAGAAGAACTACGAGCAGTACTCGGTGCCGGTGAAAGGTCAGTCCGACGTCGTCATCTGCGGCATCCCTTACATCAGCCCCTACAACGCGAACTCCATCCTCAACCCGCTGCTGGTTCAGGTCATGGCCCTCGGCTATCTGTACAATCTTTATCGAGGGTCGCCGCTGCTCAAACAGGGTGGGGTCCTGATCATCGCCCACGCCCTCACCGACCAATGGGACCAGAAGTTCCACCCCAGCTACATCGAGTTCTTCCACCGATGTTTGTCCGAGACCCGAGATAGCTTCGAGCTCCACAAGCGCTATGAGCGAGAGTTCGCCCGCAATCCCACGTATCTCGAGATGTACCGACGCGGGAACGCCTTTCACGGCGCGCACCCCTTCTACATGTGGTACTGGGGCGACAAAGGCCGCAGCCAGGTGGGCAAGGTGATCTGCGTGGGGGCCGAAGATCAGCGGGTCGCCGACATTTTAGGCTGGGAAACGGCGACGACCCTGACCGACGCGGTGGAGCGGGCCAAAGACCTGACCAAGCCGAATCCGGACATTTCGATGCTCCACATCCCCGCCATTCTGATGACCGACGTGACGCCATGAGGGACGAGATGAACGACCGCGCGAATGGGTCCTCCTCGGCGCCGTCGTCGGCGCCTTCGGACCGAGACCGAGCCCCGAACGAGGGCGCCGCCGCCCGCAAGGGGAGCGCCGCCGCGCCGCGGTCGGCCGCGTTCTATGACATGGACGGGACTCTGGTCAGCACCAACCTCGTTCATTCGTTCCTGTTCATGGCCAGCAACGACGCTTCGATTCCCCGCAGCTTGGCGAAGACCGGTCTCGGCCTCCTGAAGCTTCCAGCGTTCGCGGTCGTGGACCAGTTCAGCCGGTTGCGGTTCAACGAGATGCTGTTTCGTGGCTACGCGGGGCTGTTCGAAGACCAGTTGCTCGAGCTGTCGGAGGAGCACTTCGAAAAGGTGCTCGAGCCCAACATCTTTCCTGGGGCTTACGAGCTCACCGAGCACGCGAAGCAACGAGGGCTGCGGCAGGTGATCGTGAGCGGGAGCCTCGACTTCATGGTCGCTCCACTCGCTCGCCACCTCGGGATCGATGACATCATCACCAACCGGCTGGAGTTTCGGGACGGGGTGGCTACCGGCAACCTGCTCAAGCCGATCATGGCCGGGGCCAACAAAGCGCGGTTCATCCAGGAGTACGCGCGGGAACACGGCCTCGACCTGCTCGAGAGCTACGGCTACAGCGACAGCTATTCGGACTACGCGATGCTGGCGGTGGTCGGTCGACCGGCGGCGGTCAATCCTGACGCGCGCCTGCGGCGAGCGGCCGAAGAGCTGAGCTGGCCGGTTCTCGACGTTCGATGATCGCCGCGGCTATCCGCGCTCGGACGTAGGCAGCTGTACGGCCGCGCCGCTGACGCGGATGCCGCCCGCCGCCGGCACATCGACATGAAGCACGCTCGGTCGTCCCATCGCCTCGCCCTGCCGGATGGTCAGCGATGACGGCGCCGGCATGAGCCCCGCGTCTCTCAGATAGCCGCCCAGCGCGGCTGCCGCGGCGCCGGTGGCGGGATCCTCGACGACCCCGCCGGTAGGGAACGGATTGCGGGCGTGGAAGACGTCGGGGCTCTCCCGCCACACGAGCTGCGCGGTGACGATATCGTCGGCCTCCATCAGCTGGCGCAGGCGGTGGAAGTCATAGTCGAGCGCGTCCAGCCGCGCCCGCGTCTTCGCGGCCAGAACCAGGTGTCGGGCGCCGGCGGCGGCGATAGCGGGGGGGATCGCGGGGTCCAGCTCGTCCGCCGACCAGCCGAGGGCGTCGAGCGCTTGGTGGATCAGCGAGCTCGGGGCGGCGACGAACGAGGGCGCCACGGATACGAAGCCCGCGCGCCACTGTCCGCCGGTCTGGCCGACCTCGACCGCCACCCGACCGGCGGGGGTCTCGAAGGTGTATTGACCCGCCCCCACCGTTCGTCCCAGCGCGACCCCGGCCGCTATCGTCGCGTGACCGCAGAATGGGACCTCGCTGTCGGGGCTGAAGTAACGGACACGCCGGACCGCGCCCGAGGCCGGGGTCACGAACGCGGTCTCCGAGTGACCGAGGCGAGCGGCCAGCGCCCGCATGTCCTCGACCGCCGGAAATGCGTCCGCCACCCAGACCCCGGCCGGATTTCCGCCGCCGGTGACCTCGGCGAACGCGGACAGCTCGAACAGATCGTGTTTCATTCGTTCTTCTCCTTCGCGCCGAAGGGCGGCGGGTTTCGGACCTGGTCCTCGTGGAGGCGTAATCCATGGGGCGACGATCGGCTAGAGACGTGACCAATAACCCACGTGAGGCCCTCGACGAGGGCTTGTCGGCCCTGGTCGTGCGACGACGAGGGCGTTGGGTGGCCCCCAGCAACTGAG
>JANQQN010000036.1 GCA_028289325.1 Myxococcota bacterium
CTACTGCGGGTAGCGGGGCCCGGTCCGGCAAAGCCGGCCCACCCGCCTACGCGCGCTTAAGCGCGCTGTGCGCCTTCGGCTTGCGGTGTGGTGGCTCGAGCCGGTGCGGCTTGCGGGCGGCGGCCGCCAGGACGGGTAAGCGCGGCCGCGGCTTCGGCTTGTTAGACCGCGGGGCCCGGTCCGGCGAAGCTGGCCCACCCGCCTACGCGCGCTGAAGCGCGCTGCGACCGCCAGGACGGCGGGAGTGCCGCGCTGGCCAGGACGGCCAAGCGCGGCCGCGCCTTCGGCTTGCGGGGTGGTGGCTCGGCCGGTGCGACTTGCGTGCTGCGGCCGCCAGGACGGGTAAGCGCGGCCGCGGCTTCGGCTTGCGGCGTGGTGGGAGCGTGCTGGCCAGGCTGCCAGGCCTTCGGCCGGGTGACGTTCCCTGCGTGCAGTTCGGCCTGCGGGGGGATGACTAGCTGCGGTAGAGGGTGAGACCGAACGGTCGTGGTTAGCCGCAGCGGCTTCCGATGAAGCTTTGGTCGTTGGTGCAGGCGCAGGTGCCATCGAACTTCTTGGCCTTGAGGCGCGCATCGCAGTCTTTTTGCGCGTCGGCGAGCGAGCCGCCGCGGACGCAGTGCGACGCGCGGCTTCCGTCGGGTAGGAAATACGCGCAGTACACCGGCTTCTGGTTCGTCGGAGGGGGCGGCGGCGCGGCGGCAGCGGGGGATGGGCGTTGCGCGGTCTTGCATCCCGCCAGCTGCAAGGCCGCTTCCACCAGTTCGTCGCAGCGGGCGGCGCAGGCGCTTCGGGACGCGTTCGGCACCTGCTTTTGGCACTCATCGACGCACTTGGTACGAGGCGCGGACGCGACCTTGTTGCACTGTTCGGGCGTCGGCTCGGCGCTCGGCGGCGCAGGGGCGGCGGTGCCCGGGGGGGCCGCCGCCCCTGCTGCATCGGTGTTGGGCGCGGCGGCAGGCGCCTTGCTCGGCGTCTCAGCCTTTTTCCTCGTCGAGCGCGCCGCAGCCGCTATGGCGGGACGGAGAGAAGCCGCGGGGGGCGGGGGCACCACCGGCGGCGGGGGCGGCGCGGCGGCCCGGGCCGCCTGCGCATCACGGATGGTTTTCGCGAACATCTGCGCTTGTTCGCGCCGAGGACATCCCTCGGGCACCGCTTCGTACAGCGCCGCGACCCGCGCGAATCGCGGGTCTTGCATGGTCGGGTCCAGGACCTGGTCCGTCAGCTCCTCGAACACCGCCTGCGCCTCATCGAACGCGGGACACGGCGCGGGGGGTTCGGCGCGACACGAGGTGACGAGCACCATGAGACCGATCTTGAGCGCGACGGTTCGAAAGGTGGTCATGGGCAGGGCCTACCATCGCTGCGGCGTGCACCCAACGCGGTCGGCTTGACAGCCGAGCTGAACTCGACGACCGTCCGCCCCGTGACGCGCCGCTCCGCCAGCCCCACGCCCCTCGCCAGCCCTTGCTGCTGGTGGCGGCCGTGGCGTCGGCCGGGGGCGGACGGTGCTGCGTAAGCGCCGCGTGGTCTAATCCCCCCGCCTCCGGCGCCCGCCGGGGGCCGACGATGTCTCCGGCAACTCGTGCGAGAAACGCCGACCATGACCGATAGTAGGAGACAACGTGCTAGAACCACCGTTCGATTTACCGTGTGACCTCGTCACGCCCGTCTCGGCATTCCGGAAGCTGGCGCCTCTCGGGGCCCGATTTCTGCTGGAATCCGTCGAAAACGGGAGCTCTATGCAGCTGGGCCGCTACTCGTTCTTGGGATTCGGCGATGCCCGCTTCGTCCGTCTTCAGGGTAACGAGTACACGGACGGCGACCTGCGGGGGGCCGCCCCGACCGACCGCGAGGGGCTGCTGACGGCCCTCCGGAACAGCCTCGCGGCCGCCTATCGCCCCGCCGATCCTGCAGATAACCTCCCATTCGCGGGGGGGCTGGTCGGCGCGGCGGGCTTCGACGTGCTCCGGCGATTCGACCGCGTTCGCCCCGAAGCGGCCACCACCGGGCCCGCGCATCCCGAGCTCGCCTACGTCAGCACCCGCTCCCTCCTGGTGTTCGATCACCTCACCCGGCGCTCGGCGCTGCTTCACGATGGAACGGACAACGAGCGGGCCGCGCTGCGCCGAGAGGTTCGGGCGCTGCTCGATGGCCCGACGCCGAAGGTCTCGGGCCCCGCGGGTTCCGGACCGCTCGCCCCCTCGTTCCGCCGGGACGATTTCCTCGACGCGGTACGAAAGGGTCAGGACCACATCGAAGCCGGTGACCTCTTTCAGCTGGTCTTGTCGGTCCGGATGTCGGCGCAAACGGACCTCGACCCGTTCGAGGTCTACCGCGCCCTGCGGATCCTCAACCCGTCTCCGTACATGACGTTCATCGACCTCGGCGACGCGCAGATCGTCGGCTCATCGCCAGAAGCGCTGGTCAAGATGGACGGCGACCTCGCGTCGCTGCGGCCGATCGCGGGCACTGTTCCCCGCGGCAAAACGGAATCGGAAGACAAAGCCAACGAAGGCAAGCTCCTCGCCGACCCGAAGGAAGCCGCGGAACACGTGATGCTGGTCGATCTCGCCCGCAACGACCTCGGCCGGATCGCCCATGCGGGCAGCGTCCTCGTCGACCCCTACCGGACCATCGAACGCTACAGCCACGTCATGCATATCGTGAGTGGAGTGCAGGCTCGCCTGCGTCCCGGCGTCGACGCGTTCGACGTCTTCGCCGCCACGTTTCCCGCCGGAACGGTCGTGGGAGCGCCAAAGCTGCGCGCAGCGGAGATCATCGCCGAGCTCGAACCGGAACACCGAGGGCTGTACGCGGGATCCGTGGGCTACTTTGGCCATGGCCGAACAATGGATCAGGCGATCGCCATTCGCACGCTGGTGTTCGCCGACGGCGGTCTGTCCTACCAGGCGGGGGCAGGCATCGTTGCCGATAGCGTCCCTGAGCGCGAGTACGACGAATGCCTGCACAAAGGCGCCGCGATGAAAGCCGCCCTGCAGCTGGCGGCGCGAGGATTGTGATGACCGCTAGAGTGTTGATGGTCGACAACTACGACTCATTTACCTACAACGTCGTGCAGGCTCTGTTGACGCTAGGGGCCGAAGTCAAGGTATTGAGAAACGACGAGGTGACGCTCGGCGATCTCGACGACCGGACCCATCTCGTCGTCTCCCCAGGGCCCGGGAACCCCGACGAAGCCGGCCAGTCGATCGCGATGATCGAGGCCGCCCTCGGGCGGCTGCCCATCTTGGGCATCTGCCTCGGCCATCAGTGTCTGGTGCAGGTGTTCGGGGGTAAGATCGACCGCGCCCCGCGACTGATGCACGGCAAGTCCAGCCGGGTCCACCACGATCGCCGGGGCGTGCTGACCGGACTGCCGAGCCCTTTCGAGGCGGGCCGGTACCACTCGTTGACGGCCACCGACCCCCTCCCGGCGGGACTGGAGCTGTCCGGATGGACGAGCGAAGGCGAGATCATGGCCGTGCGCGCGACCAGCGGCGCCGCGGTGGGACTGCAGTTTCATCCCGAGAGCGTGCTGACGCCACGCGGTCCCGAGATCCTCGCTGCGTTCCTCGGCCCGGCCGCCGTCGCCGCGAAACCGGGGGTGCCGGCGTGAGCACCCGCCTGCTGGACACTCTGGTCTGCGGCCGGGATCTCAACGAGGCGGAAGCGGAGGCGATGGGGGTTGCGCTCACCAGCGGCGAGCTCGATCCGGCCCTCGCCGGCGGGCTCCTGGCCGCGTTGCGCACCAAAGGTGAAACAACGGCCGAAGTCCGCGGTCTCGCCCGAGCCCTGCAGGCGAGGGCGGTCCACGTCGATATACCGCGAGACGTCGTCGCCCCCCTCGTCGACACGGCGGGCACCGGTGGCGATGGCTCCCACAGCCTCAATCTTTCCACCGCCTCCGCCCTCGTCGCCGCCGCTGCCGGGTGTCGGGTGGTCAAACACGGCAACCGAGCCGTCAGCTCCAAGTGCGGCAGCGCCGACGTCCTCGAGGCGGTAGGCATCGCGCTCGCCCAAGACCCGGACAGCGCCCGCAAGCAGCTGGCCGAGACGGGGTTCACGTTTCTGCTCGCGCCCGCCTTTCATCCCACCCTGAAGGTGGTGGGACCGATCCGGCGGGCCCTCGGGGTGCGTACGGTCTTCAATCTGCTCGGTCCGCTGTTGAATCCCGCCCGCCCCGACGCCCAGATGATCGGTGTTTCGTCAGAGGCGATCGGCGACCTGATGGCCACCGCGGCCGCGGGCCTCAACGTGCCCCGGGTATTCGTGGTTCTGGGCGCGGACGGCTGGGACGAAGCGACGCCCGTGGGGCCCTATCGCCTGTGGATGGTCGACGGGGGCCAAGTCGAAATCGAAAGCCGCGACCCGGCGGACGTGGGCATCCCTCGGTGCGCGCCTTCAGACCTCAAGGGCGGCGATCCCACCGTCAACGCGGCCCGCTTGACCGCGGTCCTCACCAATCAGGAGCGCGGCCCGCACCGGGACGCGGTGTTGCTGGGCGCGGCCCTGACTCTGGAGGTCGCGGGCCTCGAACCCAACCTGAAGCGCGCGCTCGAGCGCTGCCAGTCCGCGGTGGAGCAAGGTCAAACCGCCCGGCTGCTACAGCGGCTGCGAGCCCATAAGGCGGGGCAAGACGGGCCATGAAGAGCGTCGGTCGACTCAAGGTCTTCGTCGAGGATAGCCAGCGGCGCGCGCGGGCGCTGCCGGCGGCGGAAGCGCTCGCGCGCCGCGCCGCGGATGGGCCGCCGCCCAAACCTCTCGCGCTCGAGGTGTTCGATCTGATCGCCGAGGTGAAGTTCAGGGCGCCATCGGTCACCGGCGCCCTCGGACAGGCGTCGGCCGAAGAGGCCGTCCGCCAGGCCCGAAGCTACGCTGAAGGGGGCGCGGCCGCGATCTCGGTGCTCACGATCCCCGAAGGCTTCGACGGTGACCTCGCCTACATGACGGCGGTGGCCGAAGTCGTCGACCGGCCGGTGATGCGCAAAGACTTTCTGGTGTCTCCGGGGCAGGTGTTCGAAGCCCGCATCGCCGGCGCGAGCGGCGTTCTGCTCATCGCTCGGATCCTCGACGACCTGCCCGCGATGCTGCAGGCGGCGCGCGAAGCCGAGCTGTTCGTGCTGCTGGAGCTGTTCGACGAGTCGGATCTCGATGCGCTCGCCGACCTCGGCGAAGACGAATCCGTTCTCGTTGGCGTCAACTCGCGTTGCCTGGATACGTTGAAGGTGCTCCCGGATCGACACCGATCCATGCGCCCTCATCTGCCCGACGCTCGCCCCACGGTGGCCGAGAGCGGGCTGCAAGGACCCGGCGATGCGGCGCGGGTGGCCGGGGATGGCTACACTCTCGCCCTGGTCGGCAGCGCACTGATGCGAGGCGGGGATCCCGCCGCCGCGGTGAGGGCGATGCTCGACGCCGGCCGCGCGGTCCGGGAGGGCCGATGACCTACATAAAGATCTGTGGGCTGACCACCGAGGCCATGGTCGACGCCGCGGTCGCGGCCGGGGCCGACGCGGTCGGCTTCGTGATGTGCCCGTCGCCCCGCCAGGTTCCCGTGGGGGTCGCGCGCCGGCTTCGAGACCGGGTGCCGCGGTCGGTGCAGGCGGTGGCGGTCGTGCGAACCATCGACCCCCAGGCGATCGCCGACGCGGTGCAGATCGATGCGGATCTGCTGCAGGGCGAAGGACCGGACGCGCCGCTCCCCGGCCGCCTGCGGCGGCTGGTGGCGTGTCGGATCGACACCATTATCCCGGGCCCGGGGTGGATCCTGCTCGACGGCCCTCGGGCCGGCAGCGGCCAGCCCACCGACTTCGACGTCGCGCGGCGGACCGCAGCCCAACGCCCGCTGATCTTGGCCGGCGGGTTGAGCCCCGACAACGTCGCGGACGCCATCGCCGACGTGCGTCCGGCCGGGGTCGACGTCAGTAGCGGCGTCGAACGTCGACGAGGCGAAAAAGACGCCGAACTCATCCACCAATTCATCCGGCAAGTACGCCGACTGGAGACGAATCATGACCACCAACACCGGCGCCCTTGACGGGGCCACCTTGATCGCTCGCCTCGCGGCGGGGGAGCTGCCCGACGAGCGCGGCCGCTACGGTCCGTTCGGGGGCCGATACGTACCCGAGATCCTGGTCGCGGCGCTCGACCGCCTCACCGCGGCGGCCAAAGAAGCCCTCGCCGCCGAGGCGTTTCAGACCGAGCTGGCCCGCAACCTCGCGACCGTGGTCGGGCGGCCGACCCCGATCTGTGAAGCGCCTCGGCTGGGCGACAAGTACGGCGTGCGTCTTCTCTTCAAGCGAGAAGATCTCGCCCACACCGGCGCCCACAAGATCAACAACGCGCTCGGTCAGGCCCTGCTCGCCAAGCGCATGGGGGCTGAGCGGGTCATTGCGGAGACGGGGGCCGGCCAACACGGCGTGGCTACCGCCGCCGCGTGCGCTCGGGTGGGTCTTGCCTGCACGGTGTACATGGGGGCCAAGGACATCGAGCGCCAGGCCCCCAACGTGGCCCGTATGCGGCTACTGGGGGCCACCGTGTCGCCGGTGACCTCCGGCGATGCCACCTTGCGAGCCGCGATCGATGAAGCGATGCGAGCGTGGGTCGCGGACCCCGAAGGTCTCTATTATCTGCTTGGGAGCGCGGTCGGCCCGCACCCTTACCCCTTCCTCGTCCGCGAATTCCAGGCGGTCATCGGTCGCGAAGCGCGCCGGCAGTGTCTCGACGCCTACGGACAGCTGCCCGACGTCGCAGTCGCGTGTGTGGGCGGCGGGTCCAACGCGATCGGCCTTTTCGCGCCCTTCGTCGGGGACACGAACGTCGACCTGATCGGCGTCGAGGCTGGCGGCGACGGGACCCAACACGGCGCGAGCATCACCTTCGGCGCCCCTGGCGTCCTGCACGGCAGCTACGGTCCCCTCCTTCAAGACCGCCACGGCCAAATCCAGGACACCCACAGCATCAGCGCCGGCCTCGACTACCCGGGCGTGGGGCCCGAACACGCGCTGCTCGCGGCAACCGGCCGGGCCCGCTACGTCGTGGCCACCGACACCGAAGCGTTGAAGGCGCTTCGGGATTGCGCCGCGCAGGAAGGCATTTTGCCGGCTCTGGAAACCGCGCACGCGCTGGCCGCCGTCCCGCAGATCGGCCGTGACCGCCCCGGCGCCACGGTGTTGGTCGGGATGTCCGGCCGCGGAGACAAGGACCTCGACACGCTTCGCAACGTCGACTGGGAGGGGCTCGAATGACCGCCAACGCGCTGGAAGACACCTTGCGCTCGGCGTCCCCGAACGGGCTGGTGGCCTACCTGACCGCGGGGTTCCCGACCATGCCGAGGTTTCTGGAACACTTGCGGCGGGTGGCCGAGGTCGCCGATGCGGTGGAGGTCGGCATCCCGTTCACCGATCCCCTCGCCGACGGGCCGGTCCTGCAGGCGGCGGGGCTCGCCGCCCTCGAGGCGGGCTTCACTCTGGAGGCCCTGTTCGACGCGCTCGACAAAGAGCAGCTGGCGGCACCGACCCTGGTCATGAGCTACCTGAACCCCCTGCTCGCTCACGGGGACCGGTTGGTGCCGCGGCTGGTGCAGGCGGGCGTAAGCGGCGTCATCGTCCCCGACCTGCCCCTCGAGGAGGGCGGCGCGTTGGCGAAGGCCGTCGGTGACGCGGGCCTGGCTTGGGTTCAGCTCGTGGCCCCCACCACCCCCAAGGCCCGCGCGCTGACCCTCGCCGAGGCCAGCCGCGGCTTCGTCTACGCGATCACCGCTCGCGGCACGACCGGCGGCGACGTCCAGATCTCGCCTCAGCTCGCCGAGCAGCTCGCGGATCTGCGCGGTGCGGCCAAAGCGCCGGTCTTCGCCGGCTTCGGCGTCCGCCGCCGCGCCCAGGTGGAGGCGCTGTCGCCCCACGCCGACGGGGTCATCGTGGGCTCCGCACTCATGGACACCATCGCCAAGGGCGACGATCCGATCGCATTCTTGAAGGGGCTGAAGGCTTAGTCGGTTGGGCTCTGGCGCCCTTATGGACGGTCGATAGTCGACAGTTAAGGCTGTCGACTATTGACTCGATCGCAGCGGATCCGTCGGCCCCGACCATCGCCCCCGGGCCCCGCCGTCGACCGTGGGCCACGGCCACTGCCCGCGGTCATAGCTGCCGTCTCCGAGCCCGATCACCTCCAGCCGACGATACGTGAGGGCGACGACCTCCGCGCTGCGGAGCAGGCCCGCCTGCTCGCGCGCCGGCTCGAGGTCGGTGATCACCACCCGGCGGACCCCCGCGTCTCCGGTCAGAGTCAGCGGCCAGCCTTCGAGAGGGCGTCCTTGGGCGTCGACGGCGCGTACGGTGTTGGAGTCGGACGAGAAGTGAATCAGCTCCGTGCCTGATTGGCCATCGAGATTGACGTGAAGAAGCCAGGCCGTCCCTCCACTCGCGCCGGGCACGCTGATGCTCTGAACGGCGATTCGATCCGCGACCGTCCACCCCACGGCGCCGCCGTCGACCGCGAACACCACCGTCGGCCGACCGTCGGGAGCGAGGCCCACCGACATCCTGATGCGCGCGGCGGGAGGGATGGCCACGGACGCGGCGGCGGTGGCGGTTCCCACCGCCGCCCATCCGATCTCTTCGTCGGCGGTGCGCTGCAAGCGCGTCGACACCGCGATCGAGCCTCGGATCTCTTGCAAGCGGACTTGTCGGTCGGCATCGATCACCACCGGGGCGCGGGTCGAGACCAAGCCTGGCTCCAGGACGCCGTCGAAGTCCACGCCGTCAAAGACGCCGACCGGGCCTGGATAGCCCGCAACCAGCAGGCGTTCCTCCCCCCGCACACCGGTCATCGGAAGCGGAGGCAAGGCCGGTTGCCCGCCGGCGAGCAATCCGAAGGTTCCAAGAGGGCTCGTCACCGTGCGATCGCGGTCGGGGTCGTAGCGAATGAGTTGAACTTCCGAGGGCACCGACGACCCGGGCATCACGAGCGCGACCACCTCGTCGGCGCCATCGCCGTTGAGGTCGACGACGCGAGGCATCGATACGCGCGCCAGCGGAGCGCCGAGGTCGAGGGTTCGAACCTCGACCCCCGTCGACCCGACCCGCGCGACCTTGATCCGGGCGCCGGCGTCGCCCGAGGTCGCACAGAGCGACGCCACGATCCGGTGTTCGTCAGCGGCGGCGTCGCCGACCACCATCGAGCCCGGATGAACGAGACACCACCGGCGGGGATGGCGGGGGTCCGA
>JANQQN010000069.1 GCA_028289325.1 Myxococcota bacterium
CGAGGACGTCGGCACCTTCGTGCTGCAAGGGGTCCGAGACCAGGTGAGCCTCGAGCGCCTGCAGGCGCTGTTGCCCGACCACGTTCGGCTGATGCCCTCGCCGAACACGCCATTTCCGCTGTACGCCCTGCCGATTCACGATGCCGAAGCGGGCTTGTTGCTCCGAGTCACGGGCGCCAAGACCGTTCGGCAGCTGGTCGAACGCGCGCCGCCGGCGCTGGACGAGCGTCGAGTGCGGGCCCTGCTCTACGGTTTGCTGGCGTTGGGGGTCTTGGTATCCGGCCGGCCTCCGGTCGGCGACGGGGATGAGGTCGGCGCGTCGGCCCGGTCGCCGGCATCGGCCTCCGCCGGTTGATCTTTGGGCTGGACGGGTTCGGTCGGGTCACCGGACGGCGGCCGACTCGACGGTTCGCCCAGATCTTCGCCCTCATTGTCGCCGCGATCGGACTTCGGGGTCTGACCGCGTACGGCCTGCGGGGCCCGGGTCACCAAAGACTCGACCAGGTCGACCTTCCATTGGCCATCCTCTTTCGCCATCCAAAGTTCGGCACTTCGCCCGTGGGGAACGGATACGCGCAGCCGCACCCGCGCGCCGAGGGGACCGACCACCACGATGCTTTCCGGCTCGGTGGACGCCCGAAGGCGCACGTTCTGAAACAGGATCTCGTCGACTTTGTCCGTCGGCGGCCGGCCGCTGGCTTTGGCCAGCGCGGCGGCCTCCGCGCGCAGCCGCGCCTGGCTGTCGGCGGTCAGCGCTTTCCACGCGGCGCCCGCGCGTCCACGCTGCACGTGGCCCAGAAACTGCGCCAGGGCGCGCTCCGGCCGATCCACGCGCGGGCTACACGCGGCCGCGGACAGGGCGACGACCATCGCGGCTCGAGACGAAAAATGCGACATCGGGCTACCATCGCACGTTGACAGCCGGGCCAGAGATCTTTTGTAACCAGCATCGCTGGGGCGTCGCCAAGCGGCAAGGCATCGGTTTTTGGTGCCGACATTCGCAGGTTCGAATCCTGCCGCCCCAATCTGCTCCCGACGGAGGCCGGTCCTCGCCGGGAGCGCCGGGAAGGGTCGGCAAATACGGCCCGACCTCGGCGTCGCCGGCGCGAGCGACGGCGGTCAGCGTCGCCAGTGAAGGCGAGGGGTCAGAGGTAGGGGAGACCCACCGACGGCCCGGGAGTTCGGGGGAAGGGCCCGGTGGTCGGAAACGTACTCAAGATCTTTACGGGCAACAGCAATCCGGAGCTCGCCCGCGAGGTCGTAGAAAAACTGGATGTACCCCTCGGGCGAGCCCATGTCGGTCGCTTCTCCGATGGGGAAATCAACGTAACGATCGGGGAGAACGTCCGGTCCGCCGACGTGTTCCTCATCCAGTCGACCTGCGCCCCGTCGAACGAAAACCTGATGGAGCTGCTGGTGATGCTCGATGCGCTCCGCCGCGCGTCGGCGGACCACATCTGCGCGGTGCTGCCGTACTACGGTTACGCCCGGCAGGACCGCAAGGTGGCCCCGCGGACCCCGATCACCGCCAAGCTGGTGGCGGACCTCGTCGCGGCGGCGGGGGCGACCCGGGTGCTGTCCATCGACATGCATGCGGGCCAGATCCAGGGGTTCTTCAACGTTCCGTTCGACCACCTGTACGCCATGCCCGTGCTCCTGGATCACATGCGCCAGAACATCAGCCAAGAGACGGTGATCGTGAGCCCCGACGCCGGCGGCGTCGAGCGGGCGCGGGCGTTCGGCAAGCGCCTCAACTGTTCGATCGGCATGATCGATAAGCGCCGGCCCCGCCCCAACGAAGCGCGGGTCATGAACGTTCTTGGTGACGTCGAAAACCGAGACGTGATCCTGATCGACGACATGGTGGACACCGCAGGGACCCTCTGCGCCGCCGCCGACGCCATCCGGGGTCGGGGAGCGAAACGGATCTTCGCCTACGCCACCCACCCCGTGTTCTCGGGCCCGGCCATCGCGCGCATCGCCGAGAGCGCGATCGACCGGATGGTGGTGGCCAACACCATCCCTCTGTCCGAGGCCGCGCGGGCCTGCCACAAGATCGAGCAGACCTCGGTCGCGCCCCTGATCGCGGAGGCCATTCGGCGCATCCACCACGGCGACTCGGTCTCCAGCCTGTTCGTCTGAGCGACGGCCGAAGATCCCCGTTGACGACCCCGATGGCGCATGCTACCTGCGCCCACTCACCATCGGTGCCCGACGGCCTCGCGGGAGCGAATGTCGTCGGATCCGAGGTCCTACCCGGGCATGAGTATCGAGCGTCGCCTCGGCGGCGAACGACGATGCACGGAGGGATCGAATCGAAGGGCTGAAGCAAATGGACGCGCAAGTTCTCGAAGTCGAAAAGCGGACCCCCGCCAAAAAAGGGGCGTGTCGCAAGCTGCGGGCGACCGGGCGGGTGCCCGCCGTCCTGTACGGACACAAGGAAGATCCAACCCACCTGTCGTTCGACCCGCGGAGCCTCGAAAAGCTCATGCGGACGACCGGCCTCGGTGTGAACACCCTGTTCGAGCTCTCGGGGCTGGACCGGCCGGTTCGCGCCCTGATCAAGGACACTCAACTTCACCCGGTGAACCGGGCGTTGCTCCACCTCGACTTCGCCGAAGTCCGGGATGGTGACGAAGTCATCGTCGATGTGCCGCTCGAGTATCACGGCCGGCCCGAAGGCGTGGTGGCCGGCGGAACGCTGGTCAAGGTGCGCCGGATCATGAAGGTGAAGGCGGCTCCGAACCGCATCCCCAAGGTGATCGATATCCAGGTCGGTTCGATGCAGATCACCGACATCGTTCATCTCGGTGAGATCGAGCTACCCGAGGGGGCGGTCTGCGCCGAGAACCCGAAGACCACTGCCGTGTACGTCAAGGCGCCCCGAGCGGCCAAGTCGACCGGCGAGGAAGAAGAAGAGAACAATTGATCGCCGGCTGCGGGCCGGAAGGGTTGAGGTGTCGTCGTGCGTCTGGTGGTCGGGTTGGGAAACCCAGGACGGGAGTATGACGACACCCGCCACAACGTGGGTTTTCGCGTCGTGGACAAGGTCGCCGACCGCGCTGGGGTGTCCGTCGACGACAAGAAGTTTCGAGCCCGCGTGGGCCGCGGTCGAGTCGGCGGTGAAGCGAGTTTGATCATGAAGCCACAGACCTTCATGAATCTGTCCGGCGAATCCGTGGGGCCGGCGGTCGGCTTCTTTAAGCTGACCACCGACGACGTGGTGGTCGTTCACGACGAGCTCGATCTGCCGCTGGGCCGGGTCAAGCTCAAGCGGGGCGGGGGCCACGGCGGTCACAACGGACTGCGGTCCTTGCTCAAACACCTTCCCGACGATCGATTCGTTCGTGTCCGGTTCGGTATCGGGCGTCCGCCGCCGAAGTGGGACCCCGCCGATTACGTCCTGAGTAAGTTCCGCGCCGACGAGTGGGCCCTGGTCGACGAGGCCCTGGCCACCGCCGCCGACGCCGTCGAGTCGATCCTGCGGGATGGGATTTCAAAAGCCATGGCGCAGTTCAATAAGGACCCCGACAAGGGGTCGAACGACGCCCAAAAGAAGCGTGCCGACCGCCCCGCGAGCACGGCAACGAAGACCGAAAGAGAAGAACAGCCATGAGCACGACCATTGGCAAGCTGCGAGAGTACGAGACCGTTTTCGTGGTCAACCCCGATCTGACCGACGACGTGGTCAACGAGACCATCGTCGACCGTCTGAAGGGTGTCCTCGACAAGAAGAAAGCCGAGCTGTTGCGCGAGGACCGGTGGGGCAAGCGCAAGATGGCCTTCGAAGCCAAGAAACACGCGCGAGGAAACTACATCCTGCTGCACTTCGTGGCCGAGGTCGGGGTGGTGGAAGAGCTCGAGCGAACCATGCGCAACCTCGAGCACGTGAGCCGGTTTACGACCACTCGCATCGGTGAGGTCATCGACGTGGAGGCCAAGAAGGCCGAAGTCGAGAAGATGGTGAAGGAGCGCGCGGCGGCGAAGGCCAAGCAGGAAGCCGAGCGCCGCGAGCAGGAGGCGGCGGCCGCCGCCGCGGCGTCGAATGTCGCCGAAGCCCCGCGCTGAGCGCGCCAGAGGTCAGTTGTCATGATGAAGGTCATTCTTAAGGAAGACGTCCCGAACCTCGGTGTGGTGGGCGACCTCGTCACCGTTCGCGACGGTTACGGCCGAAACTACCTTATCCCCCAGGGCAAAGCGGTGTTCGCGTCGGTGCGATCGGTGGCCGAGCTCGACCATCAAAAGCGACTCGCCCAACACCACCGCGCCCAAGCGACGGCGGAGGCGGAGAAGTCCCGGTCGGTGATCGAGGGCCTGTCGGTCTGCATGTCCGCCAAGGTGGCGCCGCCTCAGCTCAACGACGACGGCGAGCCGATCGAGGAGAAGCTCCAGAAGCTGTTCGGCTCGATCACCAACCGGGACATCGCAAAGGTGCTGCGCGACTCGGACATCAACATCGAGCACCGGCGAGTGTCGTTGCCAGAGCCGGTGCGGACGGTCGGCAAGTTCGAGGCGAAAGTCCGCCTCGACGGGGGCATTGTGGCGGCGTTGCCCTTTTGGGTGATCCCGGAGGGGGCGGCCGACATCGAAGTCGAGAAGAAGCGGGTCGAAGCGGCGCAGGAGGCGGCCAAGAAGGAGGCCGAAGAAGCGGCTCGCGCGGCGGCCGAAGCGGCGGCCAAGAAGGCCGCACCCCCCGAAGGCGAGGGCGACAGTGCCGTTGAAGGCGCTGAGGGCGGCGACGAGGCCGAAGCCGACGCCGAGGCTGAAGCCACCGAGGAATGAAGAAGGTCCGGGGCCCGGACCTTCGACCGGATACCCCCGTCGAGGCGCTGATCAACCTCAGCCAGCTCACGGGGTCGTGGCTACGAGAGGAAGGCGCATGCACCCACGCCGACCTTGCCGCGACGGACCTGATAACCCTCTGGCTCCGTCTGAAGTCCCAGCATCGCCAAGTCACGAAGCTCATGTATTACGCGCTGTGGGGCGCGGTGCATGACCAGCACTGGAATCGCATCCCTGCGTCCGAGAAGGACCGCATCGACGCGGTCGTCCGCACGAACCGGGCCAAGACTTCCCGAAAGTAGTTTCGTGTTCTTCGCCGGCCGTCGTCGGGGCGGGGATTGAACCGCCCTTCGCGGCCGCCTTGTGTCGGCCCGGGCGCGACTGACATTCTTTGGGACTGGTGATGCAGGAGCCGAACGCCCCCCCCTATTCGTCCGAGCCGCCCATGCCTCCCGGGGACCACCGGCCGGACCGAGCGATCCGCGGCGGACGGCGAGGCGGGCCGACCATCAACCGGGTTCCGCCGCACGATCTGGACGCCGAGCGGGCGGTGTTGGGCTCGGTGATGATCGATAACGAGGCCGCTTACACCGCGCTCGAGGATCTCGATGCCGACGACTTCTATCATCCCGCGCACCGCACGGTGTTCGCGGCCATGGTGGAGTTGACGTCGACGAGCCAACCGGTCGACGCGGTCACCCTCAGCGCGCACCTGCGGGGAACGGGCGCTCTGGATCCCATCGGGGGGCTGAGCTTTCTCGCCGAGCTAGGGGAGGTGGTGCCGACCGCGGCCAACATCAAGCACTACGCGGAGATCGTGGCCAAGAAGTCCCGGGCCCGAAAGTTGATTCGCGCCTGCACGGAATCCGTGGAGCTCGCGTTCGCGTCCACCAACCCCGACGACGCGGTCGACGAGGCCGAAAAGAAGATCTTCGACATCAGCAAAGACAAGGCGAAGAAAGGCCTGACCCCGGTCAGCCGGATCGTCGTCGACACCTTCAAGGAGATCGAGAAGCTCGCCGAAAAAAAGGAGGCGATCACCGGGGTCAGCACCGGCATTCACGAGCTCGACCTCAAGACCGCGGGGCTCCAGCCGTCGGACCTGATCATCGTCGCCGGCCGGCCGTCGATGGGAAAGACGGCCTTCGCGCTCGGCGTCGGCCTGCACGCCGCGACGCAAACCGGTAAGAAGCTCGCGGTGTTCTCGCTCGAAATGTCGAAGGAGTCGCTGGTCAAACGTATGCTGTGCAGCGATGGCCGCATCGACTCGGCTCGGATGCGCGGCGGGTTCCTGACCGAAGAAGACTGGCCGAAGCTCGGCCGGGCGGCGGGCCGGTTATCGGAAGCCCATATCTACATCGACGATACCGGCAACGTGTCCGTGATGGAGGTCCGGGCCAAGTGTCGCCGGATCTCGGCCGAGGTCGGCCTCGACATGGTGATCATCGACTATCTGCAGCTGATGCGCGGAAGTCCGAACGCGCAAAGCCGAGAGCAGGAGATCTCGGAGATCTCTCGCGGTCTGAAGACCTTGGCCAAAGAGCTCTCGGTCCCCGTCGTCGCGCTGTCCCAGCTCAACCGCAGCGTCGAGCAGCGCGTGGACAAGCGCCCGGGCCTCGCTGACCTGCGCGAGTCGGGGGCGATCGAGCAGGACGCCGACGTGATCATGTTCGTGTACCGAGACGAGGCCTATAACCCCGATACCGAAGACAAGGGCATCGCGGAGATCATCATCGGCAAGCAGCGCAACGGACCGATCGGGGCCGTCCGCTGTAAGTTTCACCACGAATACACGCGGTTCGACAATCTGCTGCAGGAGGGGGCGAGCTGAGCCCCCGTTCAGGGCCAAGTTGACCGGGTCCACGGAGTCGGCGATCTTCGGGGCGCTGCATGGCCTTCCGAGTTCAGTCGCGCCTCGGGCGGAGCCGCGTCGTCGACACCTTCGACGCGATTCTGCAGGTCCAAGGCGAGAAGCTCGACGTTGTCATCAAACGCGCTCGTCCCGAGTTTCGCACCCACGATCCTCTGCAGGAAGCCTTGCTGGCCTGGGGCCGGCAGCAGGCGGAGGTCGATCACCCGGACATCGTGGCGGTTCTGGAAGCCGGGCAAGACGGCGACGGGGTGTACATCATCCAGGAGAAGGTCGAAGGCACGACCCTCGCTCGACTTCTGCAGACGCTCCGTAAGGGCCGCCGAACCCTCGCTCCCATCAACGCGATGACCATCGCGGAGCGGGTCGCGAACGCCGCGGCGGCGCTCCAGCAGACGCCGGCCGGCTTTCACGGCGACCTTCGGCCGGGGGAGGTGCTGGTCGGGTACGACGGCGCGGTGAAGGTCGGGGATCAACGGCTGTCCGACCTCGCGGCGGTGGTTCACAACGAGGAGGCGCTCGCCGAAGACGACGCCTATCGGGGGCCCGAAGGATACGCGCCCGGGCCGGCCGCGGACGCCTACGCGCTGGCCCTGGTGGTGCTGGAGATGATGTTGGGGCATCCGGTGTGGCGGACGTCGTTGATGACCGTCGAAGACGCGCTTCGTGCCCTGGTAGACTTCGCGCCGGTGGCGCAGGGCTATCCGGACATGGCCCATGAGATGAGTGAGCTGCTGCGGCCGTGCCTGCAGACGAATCCCGAGCAACGGCTCGAGGACCTGGCGGTGGTCGCCGACGGGATCAGCTCGCTGATGGCGAGCAACAACATTCGGCGTAATCCGGGCGGTTTGGGGAGCTTCGTAGAGCTCGTTTCGCCCCCTCTGGAAGACGCCGACGCCCCGACGAGGATGGCCGAGGTGGCGCTGATGGAAGCGGCGGCGGCGTTGGGTCGGGGATGGTCGGCGGACCGCCGCGCCGCTTTCGAGGCCGCATCGGTGATCATTACCCCCGAGATCCTGGCCCAGGCCGAAGCCGCATACCGACAAGGTCGGGCGGGGGCGCCGGGGAGCGACGCTTTGCCCCCGCTGGCGTCCGCGTCGTCCGTGCCGCCGCCGCTGCCGGCCCCCGACGGCGTCGGGAGGCCCACGTCGACTCTCGAAGGCCGTTCCTTGTCCGTGGCGCCGGTCGAGCCCTTACCTCCGCCTCTCGATATGCCGGCGTCGGACGTCCCGAACGTCGCGGAGCGGGCGGCGGCGGCGATCATCGAGATCGAATGGCCGCCGTGGCTCCCCTACGCGGCGGCCACCCTGGCGATCGTTCTGCTGCTTGTCTGGTGGGCGTCCGGCTCGGATCCGCGCACCATCAACCTCCAGCTCACCAGCGTGCCCACCGCGGCGTCGGTGTACGTCGACGACGAGCTGGTGGGGCAGACCCCTCTCACCCGGCCTCTGGACGTCGACGCGGATCAGATCGAGCTGCGGTTCGAAAAGCCGGGCTACGCGCCGTACCAGGTAACGATCGGCACCGAGCAAGAAGAGCTGCGGTTCGAAGCGCCGATGAAGCCCCAATGAACCCCCAATGAACCCCCAATGAACCCGTTGGGCGGTCACCAAGTGTCGTAGTCTGTCGCGCGTGAGTCCAAACGAAGATCGAACCGCCGAAGATCGAACCGCGGTGGTGGTGGCCATCGGTGACGAGCTCCTGAGCGGCGAGACCGTCGACACGAACTCCAGCTTCATCGACCGTAGATTGGAAGCGGCCGGCTGGCGGGTCGTCCGCCACGTGACCGTCGCCGATGACGAGGCGGCGATCGCCGACGCGTTTCAAATGGCGGCGCGGTGGGCGCGGCTGGTGGTATCGACGGGCGGGAT
>JANQQN010000098.1 GCA_028289325.1 Myxococcota bacterium
GGCCGGCGATCAACGACATTCTGTCCCCGCTGGTCAGCGATCTCGTCGACGATGCGGTCGCCACCGTCGACGGGGCCCCGGCCAAGATCGAGACCCAGCTGAACCTGGCCGACGTCGCGGGGCTCGACTTTCTCGACCGGGCCGGGCTCCTGGGCCTGCTGGCCGCTCCTGAGCCGGGACCGCTCGCGGTCAATGATCGGGGCGCGGGCCTGGGGCTCGAGCTTTCGTTCGATTCGGGCTTCGAGGCGCCCCAGGCCGACTGCGTCGGTACTCTGGAGCCGTTCGTGGCCACGCCCGGCCCCGTGCCGAGCCTCTCGGGCGTCGACGGCAGTGGCGCGCCCTACCACGTCGGTCTCACCCTCTCCGCAGCCTCGCTGAACCAGGCGCTCTACGCCGCCCACCGGGCCGGCGCGCTCTGCTTGAAGCTCAACACCGACGACGTTCGATCGCTCAGCGGTGGCGCCTTCACCCTCAACGCTTCGTTGCTGTCCCTGCTCGCGTCCGACCTCAGCCAGCTCGCCGACCCCGCCGCGCCGGCGATCGTGGAACTCAAGCCTCGAAACCCGGCCTCCCTCACCTTGGGTAGCGGAGCCCAGGTCGACGTCGACGGCGACGGCAATCCGATCTTCGACTGGCTGCTGCAGCTTCGCCTCGAAGAAGTAGGCGTCGCCTTTCATGTCCTTATCGAAGACCGCTTCGTCCGCGTGTTCGAGGTTTCGTCCGATGTGTTCGTAGGGGCCAACATCTCGGTGCTGCCCGACAACACCCTGCAGATCGCGCTGGGCGAAGTCCGGATCGACGGCTTTACGGAGACCTTCAACGAGTTGCTGCCCAATGCGGACTTCTCGGAGGTCCTTCCCACCATCCTCGACGTGGCCCTGGGCGCTCTGCTGAACCAGGCGCTGGTGTTCGACGTGGATCTGACCACCACCATCTCGGACGTGCTGGGCGGCGTGCCGATCTTCTTACGGGTGAACGAGATCTTTCGAGACGGAGCACAGGACGACTACCTGACGATGAGCCTCACCTTCGCCGCCAGCGCGGCGCAGGCGCAGCGGCGGTCGGCGATCACCACCGCTCGCCTCCACCCGACCGAGCCCGGGCTGATCGACCGCCGCCCGACGAACGACGGATGGGTGTCGGTCCCCACCGGGATCGTCCGCTTGCTCGTGGGCGAACGTCGTTCATCCGAAGCGTCACGCGGCCTGGAGTATCAGGTTCGGGTCGACGGGGGCCTGTGGAGCGTATGGCGCTCCGCGGGTGCGGACGGAACGCTCGTCGCGCCTGATGCCCGGCTGAAGATGCCGGGCTGGCACGACGTCGAAGTCCGGTCACGCCTCGCCGACGACTATCGAACCGTCGACCTCACGCCGGAGACGGTGCGCGTACTCGTGGATCCGCTGGCGCCTCGACTGACGGCTCGCCAAGGTCGCGAAGGCGTAGAGGTCACCGTCCGCGACGAAGAGAGCGCCGACGCCGATGGCCTGCGTCTGGATATGCGAGCGACTTCGGACCAACCTTGGCGAAACATCGCGTTGAACGCCGACGAGCTCGGCACCGGCCGGGCAACGCTCCCCTACGCGGATCTCGAAGGCGTGACCCGCATCGAGCTGCGCGCCCGCGACGGCAGCGGCAACCCGAGCCCGGTGGTCAGTCTAGCCCTGACCCAAGCGTCCTCGGGGCCCGAGGCCGAAGACGACCCCGCCGGCGCCGCCGGCTGCCGCGTGAGCCCCAGCCATCGGCCCCCGTTCACCACCTGGTGGATCCTTGTTGCCCTCGGAATCGCCGTCGCCCGCCGTCGTCGCGCCGCTGCGTTGCGACAAACCGGCCTCCGTTCTACGTCTGAACCGTGAGCGGCGATAAACAGCGCTTCCGAGACTCCACGATCCTCGTCGTCGACGACGAGCCGGAGCACGTACAGTCGCTGAAGCGCCTATTCGAACGGGACGGGGCCAGGGTCCGAGTGGCAGGATCAGGGGAGCTGGCCCTGGAGATCGTGCGCGCGGAGCCGGTCGACCTGATTCTTGCCGACCTCATGATGCCGGGGATGACCGGCCAAGACCTGATGAAGGCCGCTCGCGCGATCCGGTCGGATATCGACGTGATCGTCATGACCGCCTTTGCGACGGTGGAAAACGCCGTCGCCGCCATGCGGGAGGGGGCGTACGACTTCATCCAGAAGCCGTTCAAGTCGGCCCTCATTTTGCGCGTCGTGGAGCGGGCGATCGAGCGCCGAGCGCTGCGCGCCGAAAACGTCATGCTCCGCAAAGAGCTGGCGGAAGCCCATCCCGACCAGGTCCGAGGCCGCCCGATCATCGGACGATCGCCCGCGATGCTCGCCACCATGGAGACGGTCCTGCAGGCCGCGCCATCGACGGCGACGGTTCTTCTTCACGGCGAATCGGGAACCGGAAAGGAGCTCTTGGCCCGGGCGATCCACGAACAATCGACCCGCGTCGGCCAACCGTTCGTGGTCGTCAACTGTGCCGCCCTTCCGGAGACGATCCTCGAGTCCGAGCTCTTCGGGTACGAAAAGGGCGCGTTTACCGGCGCGGTCCATCAAAAAGAAGGGCGGGTCGAGCGCGCCCACGGGGGCACGCTGTTCCTCGATGAAGTCGCGGAGCTGTCGCTCCCGGTGCAAGCGAAGCTGCTGCGGGTGTTGCAAGAGAACGAGATCGAGCGCCTGGGGGGCACGAAAACGATCCAGGTCGACTTTCGCTTGGTCTCGGCGACGAATCGCGACCTCGAATCGATGGTCGGCGAAGGAACGTTCCGCGAAGACCTATTCTATCGACTCAATGTCATTGGGATCCGTCTTCCCGCGCTTCGCGACCGGCCCGAAGACATCCCGCTCATCGCGGACCATTTCGTCCGCCTGTACGCCAAGAAGAACGGAAAGGCGGTCATGGGCTTTACCGACGAAGCGCGCACGATGATGGCGACCTATGGATGGCCAGGGAACGTCAGAGAGCTGGAAAACGTGATCGAGCGGGCCGTCGTGCTGACCCGGCAGGAGATCATCGGCGCCGCCGACCTACCGGCGCCGGTCCGAACCGCCCAACATGAGCCCGGAGACATCAAGCGCGAAGGCCGCAAGGTCGTCATCCCCATCGGCACCAAGCTCGACGACGTGGAACGAGTCATGATCCGAGAGACGTTGGCGCAGACGAAAGGCGACAAGAGCCTCGCCGCCCAGCTGTTGGGGATCGCGGCCCGGACCATCTACCGAAAGCTCGAGGCGGAGCGAAAGAAAGACTGACTCAGCGCGGACTCAAGACCTCTTCGATCATCCTCACCAGGCGTTTGGGGTGAACGGGTTTCTCGACGAACAGAATATCGTTCTTGGCGACGAAGTTGGCGGTTCTCGGGGTGTAGGCGCCACCGCTGGTGTAGATGACGCGGTCCAACAAGTCGGGCTTCACGCTGGACAGCGCGTCGTGCACGTCGACGCCGTCCAAATCCGGCATGACCAGGTCGCAGATCACGACGTCGAAGTCGCGCTCGCTCATCATGGTCAACGCTTCCTGGCCACTTCCGGCGGCGGTGACATCGAACTCGCGGAGCATGCGCATCATGCTCTTGCGGACGTTTGGCTCGTCGTCGATGAGGAGGACGCGACAGGTTCGCGAGGACTCGATGGACGCGGGGGCCGCGCGTGGCTCGGGCGGGGGACGAACGAGTCGGACCGACTCCGTCGCTGGTAACCGCAGCTCGAACGTCGATCCGTCGGGCGATGTCTCGACCAGCCGCAGATCGCCGTCGTGCTGACGAGCGAGTTCCGCGCTCAGCGAAAGGCCGATTCCGGTGCCGATCTCTCGCGGCTTGGTGGTGAAGAACGGCTCGAATATGCGGCTCTTTACGCTGTCATCGATCCCCGTTCCGGTGTCGGAGACGGTGACCACGACCCAGCGGTCTTCGAGCGCGCTGCGCACCTCGATGCGCTCTTCTCGGCCGCGATGGGCGGGGAGCGCTTGGATCGCGTTCATCAAGAGATTGGTGACGATCTGGGTCAGCTTGACCCGATTTCCCATCACCGGGGGCACCGAACCCAGATCTTTGACCAACGTCGCTCGGTGGCGAATCATCGACGCGAGCATGTGACAGGCCGACTTGACCATGTCGTTGATCCGAACCAACTCGCGCTCTTCACTCTCTCGACGAGAGAACGTTCGTAGCTCCCGGACAATCGTTCGTATTCGGTCGACCCCGTCCAGGTTGTCCTCGAGGATCTCGCGCAGCTCGGCGAACAGCTCGGGGCCGGCTTGGTCGAGCAAGGAACGTATCGTGTCGGGCTCGGTGTCGCCGGTGGAGGCGGTTCGAGCGTTGGTCACCACGTCTTGGATAAGATGCACATGGCCCAAAGCCGCCGACAGATTGGCGAGGATGAACGCGAGCGGGTTGTTGATCTCGTGCGCGACGCCGGCCGCGAGCTCCCCGATTCCCGCGAGCTTTTCGGAGTGCGCGAGTCGATCCCGCAGCTCCGCCACTTGTGCCCGCAGGCTGGCGTCTCGGAGCAGAACGAGCCAGGCCGGCCGTCCCTCCCATTCGATGCGGTTACACCGGACCTCGTAGGGGCGCTGGTCGTCGAGCGTAAACGTCTCCGGCTGCGGGCCGGGCACCTGTAGTCCCGTGGCCGCCACCAGCTCCCCGGGCTTGAGATTGGGAAACAAGGCCGTGGCCGGCGGATTCGAATGGAGCAGCTCCCCTTGCATATCGGCGACCAGCACGGGGTCGGGAATGTCGTCAACGAGGCTGCGAAAGCGATTCTCCGTTCGGTGGTGGGCCCGCACGAAGCGGTATCGTTCCCGGGCGTAGCGGATGGTGAGCGCCAGTATCTCCCGGGTGACGCTGTTCTTGAAGACCATGTCGTGGGCGTCCACGGGCAAGATATCTTGCGAAGAGCCCTCGTGGTCTTCGTTGGCCAGGACGATGACCGGCGCATCCTCGGAGAACGACGGGATCGCCTCGATGATATCGTGGCCATCCTCATCCGGATCCGTGATATCCAGCAGCACCACATCGGGTCGATGGACCGCCTTCGACGCATGCGCTTCGAGCACGCTGCGCGCCCGGGTCACCGAATACCGATCCGCATCGTCGAGGAGGGCCAGGATTCGCTGAGCGTCGGCGTCGGTGGGCTCGACGAGCAACACGCGGCATCGGCCGCTTACGCGGTCCACTCGTCGGTGGGGCCCCGGCCTTATGGTTGGTCGCGTCACCGTCACGCCTTCATCGACTCGCGCGCCGTTAGCCGCGAAAAGTCTCGGGGCTCGCTCAGCGCGAACGTCCGCCGTCAGCTACATAGTGACCTAACCGGCCTAAAATCAACTTGATGACCGACCGGGGATTATTCTCCACCGACAAACGCCGCAGGCAGACTACGGCGGCGGCGGCGACTGGGCTTCGGGAACCATGCGCAAAACGAGAGCGAGCTCTTCCATTCGTTGGAAGCGATCGTCGGGATCTCGCTCGAGGCAGCTGCGGACGCACGCGTCGAGATCGCTCGATACGTCGGGCACGTACTGCGCGAGTGGCGCCGGCGCTTCCTTGAGTTTCTGCATCGCCACCGCATCACCCATGAATGGGTAGCGACGACAGAGCGTGTAGTACAACGTGGTGCCAAGTAGATAGACGTCGGTGCGAGCGTCGATCGTTCGCCCCAGCAGCTGTTCGGGGGCCATGTAGTTCACGGTGCCGACCTGAAGGCCGGCGGCGGAGAATGCGGTCTCCTCGCCGTCGCCGTGCAGAACGTGGGCGATGCCGAAGTCGGTGACCTTCACTCGTCCGTCGTGGCCGATGAGGATGTTGGCGGGCTTGAGGTCGCGGTGGATGACCCCTTGCTCGTGCGCGTAGGCCATCGCGTCGGCGACCGCGGCCACGTAGTTCACCAGGTCGTGGCGCGAAGGGGGCATCGACGCGCTGACCAGCGCCGAGAGATTGGGCCCTCGCACGTACTCCATGACGATATAGGACCAATCTCGGTGTTGGCCGATGTCATACACGCTCACGATGCCCGGATGGGAGAGCTTGGCCACAATCCGGGCTTCGTCGCGAAACTTGGAAATGAACAGGTCGGTGGCCAGCGTACGGCGCAGGACCTTGATGGCCACCGGTCGTCCCAAAACCTCATCGCGGGCGAGATACACATCCCCCATGCCCCCGGCGCCGATCCGCTTCGACAGCGAGTACCGCGGGGCCAGCGCCTCTTCGAGCGTCACCGACTCGTCGGACTCTATGTACGTGGCTTCGGCCTCGGTCGCCGCGGTGACAGGCGCGCCCCCGACGTCGGTGTCGCCGTCCTGCTCCAGCCCCTCGGCCGGCAACCATTCCGTATCCCGCTTCTCGAGAAGAGGGCGGTCTTGCTGATACTCGCGGACCGCGTCGGGCGCATACTCTTCCAGCGCGTCGTCGATCTGACGAGCCCGGTTGCGTTCGCCGAGCTGGTCGTACACCCGCGCCAACTCGTAGTGCAGCTGTGGTGTGTCCCGCGGGTGACGGCCATCGATCGCGTCGCGCAAGACCTGAACCGCACGCCGCGGATTGGATGCCGCGAGCTCGGCCCGCGCGAGCAACAGGTCGGCATCGGTGCGATGGCTTCGAGAGCTACGGGCGACCTCCAAGAAGGGAATGGCCTCTTGCGGCGCGCCGGCCACGAGATGGAATCGCGCCAAGCGAAGGTGCGCGGTGTGGCTGGGTGCGCCTTCCTCGGTGACCAAACGTTCGCTGAGGATCGCGGCCGCACGCCGGAGCGCGGCGGGGTCTCGCCCCCCGCTCGCCGCGTATTGCTCGAACGAGGAGATTGCCGTCTCTTTGTCTCCCAATCGATCGAATAGCTGACCCACGCCATTTCGAAGCTCGGGATCCGGATGCCCCCACTCGAACACCGACTCTATGAGCGTCATGGCGTCCTTCGCGGTATCGAGATCTCGCATCCTCGGCAATACGACTTGCAACCGGCCTGCCGCGTCTTGGATTCGTCCCGCTTTGATCATGGCCCGGATCTCTCCCACTTCGATCCGAAGGTCGTCGGGAAAACGGCGCCGAAGCATCTCGAAATGCTGGAGGATGGAGTCGGGATTGGAGCCGGTCGCCCCGCTCATCTCCTTGAGCAGTTTGAGGGCGTCGTCGACCTGACCGTGTTGGACCATCAACTCGAACAGGCGCACGGTGACCCGGTGATCGTCGCGATGGCGAGAACGGTAGCTCATCAGAACCCGGGTCGCTTGCGGCCCGCTGGTCCGATTCTCGATCAGGTCGTCGACCAGCGGCGTCAGGTAACGGTCGTCCAAGAACTTATCTAGCTTGTACAGCCGATTCAGGATCGGAATGAGCAGCTCTCGTTGGTCCGGCTTGTCAATCAGACGATCGGCGAGGGTCTGGTAACACCGTCGCGCCGCCGATTCTTGGCCGTCGCGTCGATACGCGTCTCCCGCCGCAAGCAGGTTGTCCACCGCTTCCAGCACTTCTGGCGGCGGCTCCTGGCCGAGCTTGGCGCACAGCTGTACGGCCAGATCCGCGAGGGAACGTCGGGCTACGGGAGGCCCCAACCCGGACAATACTCCCTGGCAGCAGATCCTCGCGGCGACCTGCGATTCTCCGAGTCGTTCCAGCAGCGGCGCCAGCCGCAGCATGGGCTCCGGCGGCGCGCCTTCCTGGCGACTCCACTCCACGGCGACCGCCTTGTAGAACTCGGGAATCTGGGACTCGCCGAGAGCATCATAGACCGCATCTGCCGAACGCAAGATACCTTGCTGGATGTACTCTTGCGCGGCCGCTCGAGCCAGATCCGGCGAAACCGCGAGTCGGGCGTCGACAAGCTGCTCGAGCGCCTCACGATGCCGACCGCGACCCGAAAGCATCGATGCCAGGCGCCGCACATCGGGGTGGTCGGAGGGGGGGACCGAAGATCGTTCGATTTCGACGTCACCGATGGCCAGCACTCGAGGTGGACCGACCGGCGGCAGGTCGACGGTGAGGCCGGCCTCGCTGGTCGGTGGTGACTCGGCGGGCGAACGGTCGACCCCGTTGCCTCGACGCTCACCGAGCGACAGCTCGAAGGACCGCATGAGCTCATCCCCGCGGTCCGAGTATCCGCGGGCGCGCAGCTCGTCGGCTTCGACTCGATAGGCCTGCTTCAACGCTCGCATTGCTTGTTGACGTTGTTCCGGGTCGTCGGCGACCTCGACCGCGAGCGCAAGGAGCCGCCGCGCCCGCTTGGTGTTGTTCTTCTCAAGAGCGTGAACACCACCGTGGGAGTACTGGCGGTACGCCCGAGCCCGGGTATGGCGAGCGGCGTACGGTCGAAGGAGCAAAACGGTCGTCCATCCGAATGCGGTCAGCCAACACGTCAGCCCGGCGAGATAGCCCATGAGGCGGGGGAGACCTTCGTCCGCATAGTCGCCCAGCAACAACCACACGACGGCGGCCAGGGCCGTCGCCAGGGCCACCACCGGTTCCACGATCGGCGTCGTGGCCCGAAAGTCGGGCTCGCTGAGATGTGCCGATCCCCGACCTGCCGCCCATTCTCGCCACGCCAGCAAGGCGGGATACAGCACCAGCCACGTCCCGATGGCCACGGCCAGGACACCCCGCAACAGGTTGTACATGCCGCCGTTGGCCGCGAGCCCGAACGTCAAAGCGAGGACCAGGCCGAGGCTGATGAGCAACAGAATCGCGGCCCAGGTCCATAACTCTCGCCGGTCGGTGGCCCGCGACAGCCAGCTCTCGCTCCCTTGACCGAACGTCGCGCTCGCGTTGTCCGCGACAACGCCTCCACGGTCTATCCGCGACGTCGGCGAAGACCTCGGCGGCGGCGGACGGGCCGCGGATACGCCGCGCGCCAGCGGCGGCGCGATCCCGCTGACCGGCCGGGGGATATCACTCGAGGCAGACGGCGCGAGCTCGTGATTCTTTCGCCGGCTCGCCTCGGCTTTGACCACCGCTTCGAGCTCATCGTAGCGGGCCTGCAGCGACGGAGACAGCGGCCCCTCGGACTTACGTTTGGCCGCGAGATGCTTGTACTCGCGCAGCACCTCGAGCATCGACGCCATGAGCGAGACTCCGGCCGACGGCGAGGCCGGCGACGGGGCGGAGAATAGTTCGTCCCTAGAGGCCCCGCAACGAACCCGATGGCCGGCGCGGCAAGGCTCACCCTGCCGCGGAAGACCACCGAACCGGGCCGAACCTGTGCGCATCGATCCCACAGCGAACGATTTCGAGGGCTCCTTCCCATCCGGTACACGAACGATCCGCGGATCGCGGGGCGCGCGACGGACGAGCCGCGACAGCTCCTCGATGAGCGTCCGCGCCGTAAGCGTTTACGCCAACGCTGTTCGTCGTCAGGCGGACGGACGCACGCGGCGATCGATGGCCGCCTCGCGATTCGCGAGCGAGGAAACGTCGTCCGCCTTCGACCTATCGGTCGCCAACAGGCCTGTTACCGCGGCGCAAGCTACCTTTTCTCCTGAGCGCAGGCCGGGAAAATCTGCGAAGGAGACGCGCGATCGGCGTCCAGAGCGCGGGTTCATTTCGGCCCGCCACCGGCGTTCGCCCTCGCCACGACCGTTTCGCGAACCATTCTCAAAAACCTAGGGCCTTGAACTCCAGGCCCGGGTCCAGTAAGCGCATGACGGCGTTGGTCAAAACATCGCCCTCATTCGCAGGGCACCCAACGCTTGGAAGGTACGAGGAGAACAAATGGCATTCGTCGTCGCTGAACCCTGCATCAAGTGCAAGTACACCGACTGCGTGGATGTGTGTCCGGTAGACTGCTTTCACGAAGGAAAGAACATGCTCGTGATCGACCCGGACGAGTGCATCGACTGCGGAGCGTGCGAGCCGGAATGCCCGACCACCGCCATCTTCGCGGAAGATGATCTACCCGAGAAGTGGGCGGAGTACACCGAGCTCAACGAGCGACTGGCGAAGGGCTGGCCGGTCATCAGTGGCAAGCAAGATCCGCTGCCCGACGCCGACGAGTTCAAAGACGTCGCCGAGAAGCGGAGCATGCTGGACGAATCGGCGCCCTGAGCTCCCGCGACGTGTTAGCAGACCTCTTGCTCCTTCGCGGATCCGGGGGGTCGAATCGGTCGATGGAGGCCGAGGTCAAGCGCATCGGACGCCGGGCGACGCCCGGCGTCCAGATTCCGGCGCCGCGCAAACTTGATCCTCAGACGCTCGCGTACCCGTTCTCGGCGGAGCTCGCCTGGACCGCGGTCAACTATCTACGCACGCCGTCTCGCGTGCTGTGGCGCCTGGCCGAGCTGAGCTCGCGGCGGCTGGAACCTCTGTTCGACGAGATCGTCGCCGCACTCTCAAACCGGTCGGTTGACTGGCTGGGATCCGCAAAATCGCTCTCGGTCGAGGTGCGCCGGATCGGAGACTTTCCGGCTGGCCCTCTGCAGGTGCGGGGGGCCGCGAAGTCCGCCATCGTGGAGGCCGCGCGCCAACAGGGCCATCGACTGTCCCTCGATCCCGAGGATCCCGAGCGGTTGTTCGTCGTCGAGGTTCGGGACGATGAGGCGGTGTGGTTGAGCATCGATCTGGTGGGTCGCAGCATGCACCAGCGCGGCTACCGAAAGGCCCGGGGCGAAGCTCCGCTGCGAGAGAACGTGGCCGCCCAACTGTTGATGCTGGCCCGGTGGGATCCGCGACGGGAGGCGTTGGTGGACCCGATGGCCGGCAGCGGAACCATCGCCATCGAAGCGGCGGCCATGGCCCAAGCGAGACCCCTATGGTGCGACGGCTTTGGGCCCATCGGGGCTCGGCTGCCCCCCATCGAGCCCATCGCTCAGCGCTTCTTGCCCGCGTTGTTCGCCGACGC
The DNA here is from genome assembly GCA_028289325.1 of Myxococcota bacterium. Lineage (GTDB taxonomy): Bacteria > Myxococcota > Kuafuiibacteriia > Kuafuiibacteriales > Kuafuiibacteriaceae > JANQQN01. Next base: position 10,823 of record JANQQN010000098.1, read on the forward strand.
CCAGCCGCCGGTGCTCGCGAACGAGATCAACAGCGAAACCATCCGCGCGTTCCGCGAGAACCTGCATCGGGCCCATGTCGCGGACCGGGTCCAGGTCATCCACGGGGACTTTCGAGATCTGCGCGCCGACCGCGTTCAGGCCGCCGTGAAAGACGCGGAAGCGGGGTTGGTGCTCGCCAACCCACCCTACGGTCAACGTGCGGAGGGCAAGGGTGCGGGCGATCCGGAGATCGCGGCCCTGTACGACGACCTCGCTCAGTGGTGGCGTCGCCTCGGCCCGGGATGGCGGTTCGGGATCCTGAGCGACCATCCGGACGTCACCGCGATCTTCGGCCGGCGGCCCAGCTTGGAAAAACCAGTGAGCAACGGGCAGCTCAAGGCTTGGTTTCGCGTGTACTCCGCTCCGGAAACAAACTGACCCCGTCAAACAGCGCCTTCAACGGCCCGGGTCAGAAGAAAGTACGCGTGGCGGGGCTTACTTCGGCGAAAAGCAGCACCGACGAACGTGTGGCTGGATACCGCGCGAACGTAGTCGATCATGTTGCTATAGGTCGCTCCGGCGATGAGCCCGGTATTGGGGCGAATGGCCGGCCATCCGGGAGGGCGGAGATCGGGAAGGCGAGTGTAGTCGAACACGATTTCGCCGTCGTCGCCGTCCAACGCAAAGAAGTAACCGGGCCCCGTCAATGAGGCGAGGGCGCCGGTGTGGTTGTATCCGATGACCTCGCCGGTGTCCGGGCGGTAAAAACGCTTCTGGGCCACGTTGAACACCGGCAAGCTGTTCCGCAGCTCATAGATGACGGTCTGCTTCGGCGGCGAGGCCAAGGTCGCCACATCGCTGGCTAGATGACCGCGCATGCTCTCGTAGAGCCCGGGCAACTGCCGACCCGCCACCGCCAAACACTGCTGGACGCGCTGTCGTGGGGTCAGCGCGTCGACGTGGGCCGTAATGTCTGAGGCGGACGCGGATCGCTTCAAGAGCTCGGACAGGGACGGCATCAGCAGTGCGCCCTTCGAAAATCCGACATGAGCTCGACGAGCCGCTCGACCCCCTCGACGGGGACCGCGTTATACAGCGAAGCCCGAAGGCCACCGACGGTTCGATGGCCCTTCAAGCCGATCAATCCGGCTTTCGTCGATGCTTCGACAAACGCCGCATCGAGTTCCGCGGTCGGACACCGGAAGACCACGTTCATTTGCGACCGGGCGTCCCGCTGCACCGGGCTCGAGTACCAACCATCGCTGGCGTCGATCGCGTCGTAGAGCAGGGCCGCTTTGGTCGCGTTGCGGCTTTGCATCGCGTCGACGCCGCCCTCCGCCCGCAGCCACTCGAGAACGTTCTTCACCAGATACACCGCGAACGTAGGCGGCGTGTGAAGCAGCGAGCCGGCCTCGACGTGGGGCTTGAACCGCAGGATCCTCGGGATGGACGTCGCCGCTTCGTCGAGCCAGGAAGTCCGAACCACGCCCAAGGTCACCCCCGAAGGCCCCAGGTTCTTCTGCGCCCCCGCGTAGATCATCGCGAACTGGCCCACGTCGAACGGACGGGAGAACAAGTCCGACGATGCGTCGGCGACCAACGGCGCGTCGGTGTGAGGGTGCGCGGCCCATTGGGTACCGGCGATGGTGTTGTTGGTGGTGATGTGCGCGTAGGCCGCGTCACTCGACAGGTCGAGCTCGGCGGGGCTCGGGATTCGCGCCCATTGACCGTCGACCTCTCCCGTCCCCGCGGATCGCGCGGTGCCGATGATCTGCGCTTCGGCCAGGGCTTTTTTCGACCAGATCCCGGTCACAACGTAGTCGGCCGACCGACCGGGGAGCAGGAAGTTGAGGGGCACCGTCGCGAACATCCCCGAGGCACCGCCCTGCACCATGAACACGCTATGGGTATCGGGCACGTCCAGCAGCTCGCGCACGAGCGCCAGCGCCCGGCGATGCACGACATCGTAGGTCGCACTCCTATGGGAGTGCTCCATGATCGAAAAGCCGGTGTGCTCGTAGTCGAGAAGCTCCGCGCGGGCGCGCTCGAGGGCTGGTCTAGGAAGGGCGGCCGGTCCGGCGCTGAAGTTCACCGCTGCGATCACAGCGGGTAGCTAACCAGATCAGACCTGGGTGTTCATCGTTTGTTTGACGGTCGAGGTCGCCTTTTCGACGACCTTCGAAGTCAGCTCCAGCTCCTGCGTGAACCGGTACACGCCGGCCTGCATGGCCAGCAGTTCCGGCGTCGAGAAGCTGCGGCCGGACAGCGACAGGCTGATGATCTCCTCGAGCTTGTTCTGTCCTTGCATGACGTCTTCCATGATCCGCTGAATGCCGCCGTGGAGGCCGACTCGGTTCATGGACTCCCCGATCGCCGGAACCTCGACCACCTGCGCTCGGCGAGCCGCGCGCAACACGTCGGTATTGGCGGCGGGCGACAGCCGGGTGTTCTGCACTTCACCGACCCGCTGACCCTGGAGCACTTCGTTAAACGCGACCTGCGCCGGGGGCTGAGGCTGGTCGGCCTGCTTGAGGGCGGTCTGCACCTCTTTCATCATCTCTTCGGCGACCTTGCCGGCCCCGCTGCTCAACGGATCACTCATAGCGATATGCCTCCAAAACCGGGCCCCGCCCGACCACTCGGATCTGAGGCCTTCGTTATGTAAAAAATTTCGCTCCGGCGTCTACCACGCCCTTGTCGTATGAAGCTATCGGCCGGTCGCGCCCGATGGTTGCGGGGGTCGGGGGCCACCTTTGCGTTTTTCTGGGTTATCCCTACGGTCTTCGCTGTACTCGTCGACCAGGTCTTTCAGAAGACGACCCATCTTCTGCACCGCGCGGGTGTGCAGGCGCGAGGTCCATGACTTGGATAGCCCAAGATGCTTGCCGACCTCTTCCAAGGATAGCTCCTTGTAGTAGTACAGCTCCAAGAGCTGACGCTCTTGACCGCCCAGCTTCTCCAGCGCCTTGGAGACCAGTTCCCGCGCCTGTTGAATCTGGAGAGTCTCGTCGACGCTCGGCGCCCGGTCGTCCTTGATCTGAAACCCCTCCATGGCATCGAGCGCGGTCACGTAGATCGTAACCAGGCCCTCGACGACGTTGGCCAGCTCGCCGACCTCGTCGTCGTCGCTGCGCTTGATGCCGGCGGGGATCGATTGGTTCTGCTCGTTGACGTTGCTCAGGTAGGCATTCGCATGCTGCTCGAAGCGATAACGCTGGTACTCGGTGCGGCTGACCCAGCCCATCCCGCGCAGGCCGTCGTAGATCGCGCCGCGGATCCGGTAGTACGCGAACGTCATGAAGTTCGCGCCGTACTTGGCGTCGAACCGGTCGGCGGCCTCGAATAGCCCGAGCATGCCGTAACCAACGAGGTCATCGAACTCGATGTCTTTGGAGAGGGTCTTCTTGATCTTGCCGGCGATCGACCGCACGTACGGCTGGTACTTCTCGGCCAGCTCCTTGCGAGACATCCGGTCGATCGAGGACGACGAAGCGGCCGAGGCCGGCGCTGCCGAGGATGGCTCGGTGGCCGTTGCCCCAGTCGAGCTCGGCGTTGCATCGCGGTCCGGACTCGGTGTGACGGGTCCGGGTCGCCGCCCCGGCTCGGGCCGTCTGCGCGGCCCTTTCTTGGGCCCGCCGGTTTTGCCCTGATCGACCAAGCTACCCCTTAGCCGCGAGCTTCTTGAACTGGGTCTGCAGGCGTTGCGCCAGCGCAGGGTCGCTATCGATCAGCTCGGTGACCGCCTCTTCGAGCTGGTGTTCGCCCGAGGACTCTCGGTCGGCGTCGCCCTTCTTGCGCTTCTTCCGCTTCTTGAACTTGGGAAACCGCTCCTCGATGACCAGGCCCACGAACTCCTGAACGGCCTCCTTCTGGGTCAGTGCACCGTTCTGGAGGCGCTTCGCGATCTCGGTGGCCTTCGTCGTCAGCTGGGAGGCCTTCGCCTGCTTGGCCTGCTGGGCCCGCGCCGCGTCGGTACCTTGCTGTCCGGCCTGCTGAATCTTGCTCGCGAACTCCGACTTGCTGCTTTGTTGCGTACCCTGGGTGGGCTTCGCGCCCGGGCCCTGAGGAGGAACGATGGGTCCGCCTCCGCCGCCGCCACCAATTCTTGGCATGTCAAACCACCTCGGCCGCCATCGCATCCAACAGGCAACGCGCAAACTCGGCCGCGTCGCCATCACCGTCGAGGGCGACCGCGCGTTCGAGCGCCGTCTTTGCTTCCGGGCGGCGCTTCAAAAATAGCAGCGCCTCGCCCACGTGAGCGTGGGCCAGTGCGCTGTCTGGATTGCGTTTGAGGGCGTCTCGATGAAACCTGAGCGCGCGCTCGTATCGCCCCTGGCTGAAGTGGAGGTTGCCGAGGCAGATCAACGGAACCTCGCTGGTCGGTACGAGCGATGCCACCCCCGAGAAGATCTCTTCCGCTTCCCGAGGTTTCTGCATCTCCAGGTAGAGGTAGCCAGACTCGAGCAGAAGCGCGACCTCGTCGGGGCTCACATCGACCAAGCCCTGCACCATTGCCGCCTCCGCCACGGCCAAGCATCGTAGCCGGGGACCAGCGCCCTGTAAATGCGGCCCCGGCCCACCGCACCAGACTCAGCGGACGTTGTTGAGCGCGTTCTTGGCCGCGTCGTGCTTGGTCTTCATGATGTTGGAGATCAGGTTGAACTGCCGGGTGTCCGTCTGAATCTTCTCCTGCAGCTGGAGGTACTGCAGGTTGAAGCTGGCTTGGAACTCGGTCATCTGCCGGGTCGCGAACATCATTTGATTAAACGAGTCGGTCGACGCCCCCGTCGCGCCTGCGGTGACCCCCGTCGTTCCTAGGCCCGTGCCGGATAGATCCGTTCCCAGGTTCGGCCGGCGGTTGGGAATGGCGAGCGTTCCGCCGACCCCGTAGTTGCCGATCGGGGTACCGCCGCCGCCGACCGGCGAGCCGCCAGCGGTCAGGCCCAAGCTGCTGGTCGCGTAGGACGCCCCGCCGACGCCGGTCATCGTCGACGCCGAATTGTTGCCGGCCAGGGCGGCGGAGAGGATCGCGGCCCCCGGAACGAAGGGGGCCGCCTGGTTCAACCCGTCGACGGCCACGTTGCCCGCCCGGATGAGCCCCGTGCGCATGATGGTGCCGAAATCGGTCTTGGGCGTGGTGCGGGTGTTGGTCGCCAGGGCGGAGATGCGAAGCGAACTCTCGCGGGAAGTGATCTCGCCTGTCATATCTCGTATACCTCCGAAAACACTCGATAATTCGAAAACAGAGTCTCCGGGAGGCCACGGGCCCAAACGACGCCGGCCAGCGATGTCGCACAGCGAGCCCATGTCCGCCGCTCGATTCGTGGTTGTTATCGGGCGGCGGAACCACGCGTTGCTAAAAAAGTGCGGCCATCGAGCGACCGGTCCGCTCGCCGCAATAAGGTAGGTAGAGGTAGGTTGGGACGACACCGGTCCTGGAGCCAGGATCAGGGATCGGCATCAGGCGCGCGCAGGGCAGCCTTCGTTTGAAAGAGATAC
>JANQQN010000117.1 GCA_028289325.1 Myxococcota bacterium
TGCGAAGGCCGGTCATCCTCCGGTTCGACGGCCTCAGCGACGATGACCCCCTGAAGCTCGCCCTCGCCGAGCTCATCCTTTTGCACGCCCAAGCGTACATGCTGCGGGGAGAGACCCCCCGCGCGCTCCGCCGGATGCTGGTCATCGACCAAGCGTCGCGGCTGGCGGACAGCGATCGCTTGATCGCGATCGCCCGGGAGGGACAAGCGTACGGGGTCGCCCCGGTCACCATGTCCCAATACGCGGACGACGTGGGCGCCGAGATCGCCACCAGCCTCGCCACCAAGATTCACTTCTTCAACGCCGAGCCGCGGCGGCGGCGGAAGGTCGTTCAGGCCACTTACGGCACGACAAGCTCCCGGGCCGCACGGGACCTCCTCGCCCTGCTCGGCAGCCTACGTCCGTACGACGGCATCCTCCGCAGCCCTCAACACGCGCCGTTCGAGCGCCTCACCGTCGAACCTTACCTGCAGCGCCGCGGTTGACGCGACGGCCCGGCAACCCAAGTCATGATTGCGAACCAACGCCACCTCTTCGATATCCCGAGCGACGTCGCCTACCTGAACTGCGCGTATATGTCGCCGCTCCTCAACGCCGTGCGCGACGCCGGCCATGCCGGCGTCGACAGAAAGCGGCGCCCCTGGCATCTCACACCCGCCGACTTCTTCGACGAGTCGAACCGGGCGCGAGCGCTGTTCGCCCGGCTGATTCACGGCGATGCGGACGGGGTGGCGATCGTTCCTTCGGTCAGCTACGCAATGGGCATCGCGGCCGCCAATGCCCACGTCGAGGCCGGCCAGACGATCATCGCCCTCGACGACCAGTTCCCGGCCAACGTCTACCCGTGGCAAGTGATGGCCGAGCGGACCGGCGCCCGAATGGCGATGGTCCCTCGCCCCGATGATGACGACTGGACCAGGCGCGTGCTGGAGCGCGTCGACCGCAACACGGCCCTGGTCGCGCTGCCGCACTGCCACTGGACCGACGGAGGGCGCCTCGACCTGGCGACCATCGGCCAGCGGTGCCGAGACGTGGGGGCGGCGCTGGTCGTCGACGCAACCCAGTCCTGTGGCGCCCTGCCGTTCGACACGGGCGCCGTCGCCCCCGACCTGTTCGTCAGCGCCAGCTACAAGTGGATGCTGGGCCCCTACTCGCTGGGTTTCGCCTGGATTGGTCCGCGATGGCGGCAAGGCACGCCGGTCGAAGAAACATGGATCGGGCGCGCCCACTCCGAGGATTTCGCCCGTCTCGTCGACTACCAAACGAGCTACCAGCCCGGGGCCCAGAGGTTCGATGTGGGCGAGCGGTCCAACTTCGCCTTGCTCCCCATGGCCGTGGCGGGCATGGCCCAGCTTCTGGCGTGGGGCGTCGAAGACATCGCCAAGACGCTGCAGGCGCGGACGGCGGCGATCGCGGAGCGGGCCGCCCCCCTCGGATTCCGTTCGACGCCGGCGAACCTTCGGGCCCCCCACTATCTGGGCTTGAGCACCGACCGAACCCTGCCCGATGACTTCTTGTCTCGGCTCGCCGAGCGCAACGTCTTCGTCAGCGTGCGCGGCTCGGCGGTCCGGGTGACGCCCCACCTCTACACCACCGACGAAGACGTGGACCGCTTCTTTGACGCCCTCGCCGCATGCCTGGACTGAAAGACACCCCAACGCGGCAAAGGAGCGAAGCGCGAGGTACACTCCACCGGTGACCGAAGTGCTGCGAACGGCCAGCGAAGCGTGGCTCCGCCAGGCTGTCGGTGGATTGGGGCCGCTGTTCATGATCAGCGCTCTGCTCTTTTTGGTCCAGCGATGGGCGCAACACAACTGGGCGCGGGTGATCGGCTGGCGGGGCGTGACCTATTCGACAGGATGGATCGGGACCCCCATCCACGAACTGTCCCACCTGGTCGTCGGGCGACTCTTCGGCGTTCGCATCACCGACTTTCGCCTGTTCTCCCCCGACCCCAACAGCGGCGTCCTCGGCTACGTGAACTACCGGGTGCCGCGATGGCGGCTGGTCGAGCTGCCCCAGATCGTCGGCACGTTCCTCATGGGGATCGCGCCCCTCTTCGGAGGCGCGGCGGCGCTGATCCTATTGCGGTACGTGCTCGTGGATCGCGCCGACGACGCCGCGTTCGCCGCCGCCATCCAGACCTTTCGCGAAACGCTGGCCCGCGGCGCGCCAGGGGCCGCCGTCGATCCTTTCTTCACCCTGGTCACCGAGAGCTTCCGGCCGCTGTGGAACAACGCCGACGACCCGCGGGTGTGGGCGTACGTCTACCTATCGGTGGCCATCGGGGCACACCTCGCCCCGTCTCGCGCGGACTTGAAAGGTGGCCTGCGAGGCTTCTTGGTCCTCGCCTTCCTCGGTTTCGTCGCGAACGTGGTCGCCGTGACTCAGGGCATCGAGCCCGCGTCGGCCACGGCGACCATCGCCGACTGGACCGCCCCCATGGCCACCCTACTCGCCTTTGCGCTCGCCCTAAACGTCGGCTACGGGGCGATCGGGTTCGCGCTCGCGCTGTTGCGCCGATAGGTCAGCAGAGCCTGGCCACGACGATCCGGGGCTTGGACTCCGTTCGAGTCGCCTTCGCACCGGGCCCCACGCCAGCAGCGCGACGACGAAACAGATCCCGACCGTGCCTCCCCATAAACCGTGGCCTCCGAACCGCCCGTAGGTCTGTAAACCCAGCCACGGCGCGATCACGAACGAAAGCGAGGTCGACGCGCCGTACAGCGCCATGTACCGGCCCAAGACGCGTCGAGGCGCCCGATTGGCGACCACGACGTTGGCGGACGGAAACAACAGCATCTCCCCGAAGCTGGCGATCACCATCATCACCACGGGCAATATCGCGTGGGGGCCAAACAACAAGACCATGAAGCCCGCCCCCACCAGCGCCGCCCCGAAGCCCAAGATTTTCACCGGCGGCTCCTCCTGAAGTGCGGTCACCAGCGGAAGCTCGAACAGCACGATGAGGGCCGCGTTGAGCCCGATGAGCAGCCCCACGCTCTTCTCACTCCAGTCGTAGACATCCTTCAGGTACAGCGGAAGCGTAAAGAACAGCTGAAAGAAGGCGGTCAGCAGCACCGCCACGAGGAGACACAAAAGCACGAACGGCCCATCTCGCCACGCGGCGACCGGCCGCGGGCCGAGCTCAGAGGACGCCGGGGCGTTCGCCGCCCCCGCGTCGCTCCCCTCGGCCTCGACCGTGCTGCCGATCGGAACGAGCACCAAGGCGAGCCCCGCCAGCCAGCATGTCACGCCGTCCCCGATGAACACCCACCAAAAATCGATCTCCGCCAGCACGCCCCCCACCGCGGGCCCGACCGCCATTCCCGCGTTCACCGCGAGCCGAAGCAGTCCGAAGCTTCGCGCCCGATTCTGCTCGTTGCTGGCGGCGGCGATGGTGGCCATCACCGCCGGTCGAAACGCCTCCGACACCGCGGCGGCCACGAACGTCGCCCCCACGATCCCCCAGAACGAACGAAACAGCACCAAAGCACAAAACGCGGTGCCTCCCAGAAACAAGCTCGCGATCTGGATCCGTCGGCCGCCGAACCGGTCCACGAGCGGGCCGCTGGCGTACATGCCAAACATCGCGCCGAGTCCGAACGCGGACAGGATCCAACCCACGTCGTCGACGGACAGTCCGATCTCGCCCCTTAGATAGAGACTGAGAAAAGGAAGGACCATGGTGCCCGCCCGGTTGATGAACGCGGCGCCCGAGAACCACCAAACGGCGGGAGGAAGCCCGCGCACTGCCGATCGATAGAGCGCAAGCATAGACGTCTCACCCACCTCGCTTGGGGTGCCGCCGTCAACCTAAACTGCCAAGTCCTTCGGGTCGTCCGTTTGATCGACGGCGTCGCGGGGTCGCGAGTTGATCCTGAGCACGCACGCGACCGAAGTCACAACCGCGCTGATAAGCCTACGCGACCGCCTCCAGCGGCCGCCGAGCCGGCCGCCGGTCGCAAGCGATCGCGGTCATGAGACCCCCTCCACCAGGATGGCGGTCGTGGTGGTCGAGGCCTCTCGGTCCCTCGAGATCGCCTGATAGGCCGGCGACGCCGCCCACCGCATCGCTTCTTCGCGGTCACAGAAACGAATCAAGACGATCTTCTCGTAGGGCCAGTCGCCGTCGAGCGCCGCGGGCCGAGCGTCGGCCGCGAGCAACTGTCCGTCGAAATCGGTCAGCGTGCTCGCGAAGGCCCGAGCGTAGGACTCATAGCGAATCGGATCGTGAATCACCAGTTGGGCAACGACGTAGGCAGACGACATGACGCGAGGACCTCGGGACAGTATATACATCAGACCTGAAGTATGAGCAAGTCACGCTCCACAGCCCATAAGCTACGCACCTACCACCGGCTTCAACTCGCGGCGCACCTCGCCAAGAAAGCAGCCGATCGCCTCGTGAGCCAGGAGACCGGCCTTACCGTTACCCAGGTCGCGGTGATGGCGGCCATCGACGACCTCGACTCGCCCATTCAACGCGACATCGCCGACGCCCTCGGGGTCAACGAGTCCGCGGTCATCGAGACCCTTGGCCGACTGCGCGCCTCGGGACTCGTCGAGCGCAGCAGAGCGCCTGAAGACCCCCGAGCGTGGGTCCTGGCGCTGACTCACAAGGGACGGAACGTCCTCGGCCGAGCGGGCACCGCTTTCGCTCCCGTAAACGAGGTCATCGACCAGCAACTGGACGACCAGCGCCGCACGGAGTTGACGAGAGACCTGGCGCGCCTGGTCGATGCGTTCAGCACCCTGATTCAAGGCACGTGATCTACGCGGCCCGGGTCAAACGGCCGGTGAGACAGGCTGCCGCCGACCTACGTCTCGCTCGCGCAAGGCCTCGGCCGGCAGCGAGACTCACAGGCCGATGTCGAAACGAAACCGAATTCCGCCCTTACGCTGGGGGGCGATCGGTTCGGGCTCGACCTTGTAGCGCGGCGGCACGTCGTCCCAGTTCTCGTAGGTCTGCCCCTCGATCCAGATCCGGGACCGCTTCGGTCCCGGCGGCCGAGCCTGCTTCTCGGTCAGGAGCTCATAACCGACCACCGGCGGCTTCGCGCCGGCCCGCTTGCCCCCCAGCACGAGCTCGGAGCGGCCATCGCCGTCCATGTCGGTGGCGATCCAGTTCACTTCCAAGATCTTGTGAATGGAACCGTCGACGATCATCTTGTGGATCTGGGAATCGAACTTGGCCACGATGGACTCCGCATTCTTCACGTCGCGTCGGACCGCGAAGTGCAGCGTCCGCGTGACCATCGGCTGGCTTCCGACCTGGAGCAAGCGGTCGGCCTGGGCTCGATACAGCGTGACCAGCCGGTGCGCGATCAAGGCGTCGACGAGGATGTAGTCGGCCTGCCCCAGCAGCAGCTTTCGAAGGTTGTCCTGATCGCTTTCGCCCTTCACGAACCGAACGCCCTTCGCTTTCGCGATCGCGTCGCCGTAGGCGAAGGCGCTGACGATGGCCACCCGCTTGCCCTTCAGCTGGGAAAGGTCGGTATACGCCACCTTGCTGCTCTTGCGGCCGACGAGGATGAGGCGATTCTCGAGATACGGCGCCGAGTACAGCAGATACTTCTCGCGGGCCGCGCTCTTCCAGATCGCGGGCGTGCCGTCGAAACGACCGTCCTTGAGCGCCGGCGTCAGTCGACCCACGTCGACCATATTGACCTCGCTATCGAGACCGGCCCGCTGCAGCGCCCGGCGGACGAGCTCGATCGCCACCCGGGGCTCTCCCGTCGAACCCGTGAACGGCGGCCAGATGTCCGACGCCAGTCGGAGCTTGGGGCGTTTCACGTCTTCCGCGCCGACCGGCGCCCCGCCTGTGGTCAGCCACGCCGCAACGGCGAGGATCAACGACCGACGAACCAAGGATCGCACGCCGGGATCCTGTCAGACCCCTGTCGGCGGAGCAACCGAGCCCGCTTGGTGAGCGAGACGATCAACCGGGGACCGGCGGCAGTGACAAGCGCTCGCTCAACGGCGGCACCTCGAGCCACGGGTCGACCATCCGCTGATCCTGCTGAAACTCCGCGTCGGCCTCGATCGTCCACCCAGCCTTCCGATGCTCGGCCAGCGCGCGGGCGATCTGATAGAATGTCCACCCCGTGTTGCTGTCGACCTGGTAGAGCGCCGGCGGCAGCTCGAACGCCCGCACCAGCGCCGCCGCGGTGACGTCCAGGAACGAGCAGGCCGGCAGCCACGCGTCCGACGCCCGGATCGGCCCCCGCGTGGCCCGCTCCTCGAGCCACGCGGCCATCTGATTGCATCCTTGTCCGATCTGCCATCCGAGCCGGACGATGCGTACGTTCGGGTCTTGGGCGCGAGCCCGTGCTTCCGCCTCACGTTTGCGCCCTCCGTAACCATCGGCCTCGGCGGGAATGGTGTCCGACCGGAAGGGCCCGTTCTGCCACGGCGCAAACACGAGGACCGTGCTGACGTGGACCCAGGGGATCCGGAGCGTCCGGCAGGCCCACGCGAGCTCGTGGACCCATTCGACGTCGGCCGCCCAAGCCTCGGCTTCGGAGCCCGCGTTGGCCGCGAAGGCGAGATGGAGCACCCGATCGGGCGCAGTCGTGCGCAAGAAGGCCTCCATCTCGGCGTAGCGCCGGGTCGAAACCCGAGCTCGGTTCCAGGCCACGACCTCGTCGCTGCGGCCGGTGAGGTACGCGGTCACCGCGGTGCCCACCGTCCCCGATGCGCCGGTCACCACGTAGCGCATCAGGCCTTCATGTTGCCGATCGCGGTGCTCGCGGCCTGGTGATACTTATCGAACACCGTCCGCACGATGTCGTACATCTGACTGCGCTTATCCATCATGCGCTTCAGCTGCATGACGTGGGTGTCGACGCCCTGGGCCTGGTCGCCGGTCTCCGGGGCAGGAAACTCGGACCCTTGGTGATTCTGGTGTTGGGCGCCGGGTCGGCTCATGCCGAAGACCCCGGTCGTCGACGGCGACGGCACCCCGTACGACTGACCTTTTCCGTACAGCAGCAGATCGTCTCCCTCGCCGAAGAAGGCGTCGGGGCTGGAGCTCGAGTACACCCCCAGCTTCTTGGCGTACTCCAGGATCGCGGAATCCATGGCCCCGAGGAAGTCGTAGAGGTTCCCGGATAGCGCCGGTGACGCGAGCGGCGTCTCGCTTCGCCCGCTCGCGGTCATGGCCGAGACGGACACCGTTCCGTCGAGTCGACCGTCGCGGACGACCTGCAGCGCGGTGGCGTGCTCGAACGACCGGCGCAGGATCGGATCCCGGTGGAGTCGGCGAACCATGGCCGTCCCCCGGCGACGGGGTCCGTCGAGCCCGTCGAGGGTTCGCGCCGTGGGGTGAAGCGGAACCCGCTGGCGGTGGTAGGTGCGGTGGATGTAGCGCCCCCGGTCGGCCATCGCTTCCGACGGCGGCGGGTTGGTCCACGCCGGGGCGATCCCCACCCGTTCGTCGTGGACTTCGGCCGAGAAACGATCGCTGCGGGGGGCCGCCGCTTGGGCGTAGGCCGCCGAAAGATGGGTCAACGCGTTGATCGGCGCCCGCTGGAGGCGGCCGAGACGGTCGCCCAGGACCTCGGGCGAAATGCCCAGCTGATCGAGCTTCTCGGTGACGTGACTGCCCAACGGAACCATCGAACTCTCTCCTCAGGAGATCCGGCCGGACGAATCTCCGTTGTCGCTGGTCATTATCGCGGTCTCGCCAACCCGGTTGCGTCTAAACGAGGGCCCGGCGCATTTCGGCGGCGAACTCCAGGACCGATATCCGGCACAACTCGTCGCCGTCTTCGACCCGGACCACCACCTCATTGTCTTCCCGAACCACCTGGACCCGCCGAAAGTCCTTTCGCGGCAGCCTCCCCAGGGCCTTCTCCCGCCGAAAAACCTTCTGCAGATGGACGACATCGCCAGGCCCCAAGCGCACCGGGTCATCTTCCATCTCCGCGGTCACCAAGAGCGCGGAGATGCCGTCTTGAGCGCGGGGCGACAACCGCCCGAGATGATTCGACGCCCGCACCGGCACCCGGGCCGTTTGGGCAGTGGCGGGATCGACGGCCTTGGTAAAGGTGGCCCCCTGGCCGACCTGGTCAAAACCCGCAAAGTCGGGAACACAGTCGGCCATGAAGCGATAATCCAGCGGCCGATCCATCGCCGGCTGCAGGTACGCCGACACCCAGTCATCCCACTCGATTCGAAGGGCACGGGCGATGAACCGGTTGAGATGGAGCCAGCGTTGAACCCGATCTTGCTGCGCGTCGTCGAGCTTCTCGTAGGCTTCGAGCCAAGCACCCATCGCGGCCCGATGTACCATCGCCAACAAAACGACGAAACGTTAGCGCGATCCCGGCGACAATGTAGGCGAGGTACGGACAATGGTAAGGGCATCTGCACCCGGCGGTATCGCCGGATTCATCGCTGACAGTCTCCTGAATACTTTCCCTCTCGGGACCCTCGCGGGGACCTTCCACAAAGGGCTGTTCAGTCTCTTGAGCGACGACATGAGCCGCGCCTACGACCCGGCACGAGCGACGCAGGGCGCCCGAACTCATGACTTCGGAGACCTCAAGGACATGGCGTCGGGGCTGTTCGGGGACATCCAGGCCGCGGTCCAGGCGCGTGTGGGCAGTATGGGCGATACCGGCCGGCCCTCCGGACCGTCACAACCGCGGCCCGACGATCGACCCACCGACGCGAGCACCGCAAAGCAGTCGGCCCGACCCCACATCAACGAAGACGCCCGCCGCGAGGCCCAATCCCAGTCGGGGCTCGGGGGCTGGGGCAAGGCGCTGATGTACGGCGGACTGGCCCTCGGCGGCCTCACCCTCCTCCGAGAGTTCTCCATGGGCGGCTTCGGCATGCCGTACTACGGTGGCATGACCCCGTGGATGATGCCCGGCCTCTTTTGGTAAGCATCTGTTACCGTCTGTCCCGTGGCCGAAGTGAAGAAAGTCGCGCCCCGGGTTCAGGCGCACGTCGAAAAACTGAGGGCCGCCGGGCTCGACACCCAGCTGTTCTTCGACGCGCTGGTCGGGATTCGAGACGATCACCAGCTGCCCGACACCCACCGAACGGCCCTGTATCGACTCGTCGCCACCGAGAGCTTCCTCTGGTATCTCGAGGCCTTGCGGGGTGAACCGGTCGACCGCAGTCGACTCATCGCCGAGGCCTACGAAATCAACGCGCACAACAGCGCCGCGATCAAACGGCGGTCGCCGGGCGACGGCGCGCAAGCGCTGGCCGACGCCACAAGCCGTGACCCCCGCTCCCAAAAAAGATAAATTACACGGAACGTGGCCCAGCACGTCACGGTTTGAGTAGAGCCGTAACACTTACGGACCGGCGACGAGTCGTATGCCCGTCGCCGCGCGTCCACCGGACAAAGCGGTGGACGCCGTAGGAGAACACACATGCTACGTATCAACGATATCGCACCTGATTTCGAGGCTCAGACCACCGACGGCCCAATCAAGTTTCACGACTGGATCGGCGACCGCTGGGCCGTCCTGTTTTCTCACCCCAAGGACTTTACGCCCGTGTGCACCACCGAGCTCGGCTACGTGGCCAAGCTCAAAGATGAGTTCAGCAAGCGGAACTGCAAGGTCATTGGCCTGAGCGTCGACCCCGTCGACAACCATGCCAAATGGGCCAAAGACATCGAGGAGACGCAGGGATACGCGGTCAACTACCCGATGATCGGCGACCCGGACCTCAAGGTTTCGAAGCTGTACAACATGCTCCCCGCCGACGAAGCCGGTACCTCCGAGGGCCGAACCGCGGCCACCAATGCGACGGTCCGTACGGTGTTCATCATCGGCCCCGACAAGCGGATCAAGCTGATGCTGACCTATCCGATGAGCACGGGCCGAAACTTCGACGAGATCCTGCGGGTGTTGGACTCGATGCAGCTGACCGCGAAGCACCAGGTCGCGACCCCCGTCAACTGGCAGCCGGGTGACGACGTGGTCATCGCGCCGTCGGTGTCCGACGAGGCGGCGAAAAAGAAGTATCCAGACGGCTTCAAGACCATCAAGCCGTACCTGCGGATGGTCAAGCAGCCGTAGTTACGGGGCAGTGGTGGCGAGCGCCCCAGTCGTGACGCGAGGACCGATCGTCAGCGCATCGCCACCCCGCCGTGCCTCATGGCTCCGCCGCGTCGAGGGCCCGAACGGCGTCACGCGTCTTCATGGCCATTTCGCGAAGCCAGACGTGGCCTGGATCGTGATGAAAGCGCTCGTGCCAGAACATCCAGACCACGACCGGCGGCAGCTCGAACGGCGGGGGAAACGCTCGCAGGGGCGATCGACGCTTCAATACGTTAAACAGCGGTTTCGGTGCCGTAAGCAGCATGTCCGAGTCTGCGACCAGGAACGGCGCGGTCACGAAACGCCGGAGCCGGCAAACGATGTTGCGTACGCCCCACCGGGTTCCGACCTGCGCCGGAACGCCCGCCGCCGAGTACTAATCGTCTTCCTGCATGCGGGCGACGAGGGCCTCGGAGCGCGCGATACCCAGTCGCTTCAGCGCGTCGAGAACATCCGGGTAATCGTCGAGGACCTTGAACACCTCGTCCGACGCGAATCGGTGAACCCGAAGGTCGGTCCGAGCGACGACGGTCGCGGTTCGAGGCTCCCCGGTCAGCGCTGCGATCTCCCCGAAGACCTGCCCGGGCGTCAGCTGCGCCACCTCTCGCGGCGTCTCCGTGAAGTCGGACGCCTCGACGTCGACCTCGCCGTCGAGGAGGAGATAAAACGCGTCTCCCACCTCGCCTTCCTCGATGACCGTTGCGCCTTGGGGATAGCTACGGACCTCAGCGATCTCGTCGAGCCGCGCGCGGCCTTCGACGTCGAGCAGATCGAAAAGGTGTGACTCGGCCATTCGCGGGGAGCATAGACGAATCCGGGGCCCGATAGGCACCAAATGCGCCGCGATCATCCGGTCCCGGGGCCGGTTTCTCGCAACACCTCGCTCACCGCGGCTTCGTCCAGAACCGGTACGCCATACATGACGGCGGCGTCGAAGGTCTTCTGGGCGGATCGTCCGACGACGACGAGGTCGGTATCCCGCCCTACCCGAGACTGAATGATGCCGCCGCGACGCTCAATCTCGTCGGCGAGCTGGACCACGCCCCGCTCGAGTTGCCCCGCCAAGACCACCGTCTTGGCCAGAAAAGGCGCGCTGAACGCTTCGTCGTCTCCGAGCAAGGTCAACCCCGCCTGCCGGGCCCGGGCCAGCGATCGGCGGCCATCGTGTTCCAACCAGATCGCCAGCGAAAGGGCGGCTTCTCGGGTGAGGCCGTCGATGCCCAATACTTCCTGCGGCGTGAGCGCTTCGAGCCGGGCCGCGGTTCGTACCCAGCGTACGCAGGCGCGCGCTTCGCGCTCTGATACATGAGGGATCGCGGACAGATACAGGTATCGCCACAAGGGCATGCGGCGGGCCGCGATCAGCGCCTGCACCACCGCCGCCCCCGACCCGGGCGCGAACCGCTCCACCTGGGTCGCGTCGAGGCCGAACAGATCGGCGGGGTCGAGCGGACCGAGCTCGGCGAGGAGACGGTCGGCGGCTTGAACCGTCAGCGAAGACAGACGCAGGCCTCTCGATCCGATGAGGTGCAGCCAACGGGCCCGAGCGCGACCGGAACAGGCGGGGTTGACGCACCGGCTGAACGGCTCATCGATCGGCTTGCTGAGCCGCTGCCCGCACGCCGGACACTCCGTGCGCACCGGCGGCTCGTCGCTGCGCGGCGCATCCAGGGTCACGATCGGCGCCACCGGCCCCGGGCGGACCCGAATCCTGGTCCCGCCCTCCACGGGAACCACACCTGTTCCATCTTCCGCGGGGATTGGGGCCCGATCAGGAACAGGAAGGTCGTGTTCGGGCGCCCGCTCGATGAGGGTGACGGGCAAGACCGTACCTCCGCGGCCGACCGCATGGTACACGCGCTGGGAGACGGCCGGTCGACCGGGCGGCGGAAAGGTCAAGCGGGCTTCGATGGGGGCGGTCGCGGCGGTGATGCGATTGCTCCGAAGAAGACCGCCCTCGAGCGGAAAATCGTAAGTGGGGGCGGTCTGCTGGAGGGCGGCGACGAAGTCCAAGACCTCCTGGAGACCGCGGCAGCGCCAAGTGACCGGCTGAATCGCAAATCCCCAGCTCTTCAGGGCCCCGAGCAGCTGCCATTGGGTGTCGATTCCCGGCGGCGCGAGCGCGCAGCCGGTGGCCATACCGCGCAGCCGGCGGCCGGCGGTGACCTTCGGATCCAGCCGGCGCAGTGAGCTCATCGCCGCGCCGTAGGCCGACACGTACGGCGGGTCGCCGGCGTCCACCCGCCGGCGGTCGAGGGCCGCGAGGTCCGTGACCCGCAACGCGACCGTCAATTGGACCAGCAGACGCTCGGGAAAGGGAGGCACCGGGGTCGTGGTCGAGGGCCCGAACGTCTGCCCGGTGGGTTTGGTGATCCGGGTCTCCGTGTGGGTCCCGGGCCGCTTGAGACGGAGCGGAACCGAAGGAAGGGTGCGGATATTGTCCGTGACGTCATCGCCGGCGTGACCATCTCCGCGCAGCACCGCCCGCACCAAAACGCCATGTTCGTAGGTCAGGACGACATCGACGCTGGGTATCGTGGCCATGGCCACGAAGGTGGCGTCGGTGCCCTCGCCCGCCACCCGCTGGTGAAACGCCTTGAGCTCGGCCACCGATTGAACCGCCGGCGCTTCGGCCCACGTGACGTCGTGAGCCCACCGCTCGAAGCTTGCGCGGGCCTCGGCCCCCTGCCGATGACTCGGTGAGTCGGGCTCAAGATTGCCGACCTCTCGTTCGAGAACAGCCACCTGCTCGCGAAGTTGAGACAGCTGATTTCTATCCGATGGGGGAAACTCGAGCACATAGGTTTGGTGCTCGAGCTCCCAGAGCCGCTGTTTTAGGGAAGCGAGGTGCTCCACCGCACGAGATGCCATAGTGCTTGACTACCGAGGGTTGTCGACCCTACTGTCCCCTCATCGGGTCGTTGGGGTCCTATACCCCTCAAGAGCCTGAGTCACCCATAAGCCGAAGTGAGCGCGCCGAAAAGAGGCCGCGCCACTCCCAGCCAAAAACTGGTCATGGGGCCTTGGGCCCAGCCAGGGCGAGATAACGCCACAATGATTTATCGAGGAACAATGCAATGACCGACGCAGGCACTGAGTCTCCGCGCCGTGCTTCGAAGAAACGTCGCAACACTCGTGGGCAAAAGGCCGAACGGCCCGCCCCTCTCGACGTCGCTGACGAAATCGCGGCTGCAGAAGCTAACGGCGAGGCAGAAGTCGAGTATGACGGACCGCCGCTGGGCCGCATGAACCTCAAGGAACTCAAGGAAAAGCGGATCTCCGAGCTCACGCGCATGGCCCGCGACATGGGCATCGAGGGCGCCGCGGGCATGCGGAAGCAAGAGCTCATCTTCGCCGTTTTACAGGCCCACGCCGCGAGAAAAGGTACGATCTACTCCGAGGGCGTTCTCGAGGTCCTGTCCGACGGTTTCGGCTTCCTGCGGTCGCCCGACTACAGCTACCTTCCCGGTCCCGACGATATCTACGTTTCTCCGTCTCAGCTGCGCCGATTCAACCTTCGCACCGGTGACACCATCAGCGGACAGATTCGGCCCCCGAAGGAGAGCGAGCGTTACTTCGCCATGCTCAAGGTGGAGAGCGTCAACTTCGAGGCCCCCGAGATCGCTCGGGATAAGATCCTGTTCGACAATCTGACGCCCCTCTATCCCCACCAGCGTCTCAACCTCGAATACAAAGGCGATAATCTCTCGACGCGAATCATCGACCTGATGACCCCGATCGGTAAGGGTCAGCGGTCCTTGATCGTGTCCCCCCCGCGCGCCGGTAAGACCGTCCTGCTGCAGGACATCGCTCACGCGATCAGCGCCAATCATCCCGAAGTCTGGCTGATGGTGCTGCTGATCGACGAGCGCCCGGAAGAGGTTACCGACATGCGTCGCAGCGTCGACGGCGAAGTTATTTCTTCGACCTTCGACGAACCGGCTTCCCGCCACGTTCAAGTAGCGGAGATGGTCATCGAGAAGGCCAAGCGTTTGGTCGAACACGGCCGAGACGTGGTTATTCTTCTCGACTCCATCACCCGGCTCGCTCGGGCCTACAACACGGTCATCCCCCCCTCGGGCAAGATCCTGTCCGGTGGTGTCGACGCCAACGCCCTTCACAAGCCGAAGCGGTTCTTCGGAGCGGCTCGAAATATCGAAGAGGGCGGCTCCCTCACCATCATCGCTTCCGCGCTGGTGGATACCGGCTCCCGAATGGACGAGGTCATCTTCGAGGAGTTCAAAGGGACCGGTAACTCCGAGATCCACCTCGACCGCAAGCTGATGGAGAAGCGCATCTTCCCGTGCCTCGACATCAACAAGTCGGCGACCCGGAAGGAGGAGCTGCTGCAGCCCCCCGAGGTTCTCAATCGGGTGTGGATCCTCCGTCAGCTACTTCACCCGCTGAACGTGATCGACTCGATGGAGTTCATGCTCTCCAAGCTTCGGCCGACGAAGAGCAATCAAGAATTCTTCGAGTCGATGAACTCGTAGGCGATCACTCGAACGGCAACGCGGCCACGGTGGCGCGCCCGGCGGGCGTGTCGCCGTCGGCCGCTCGCACCTCGAGTTCGGTGCCCGGCGCTTGGTGAGCGACCCGGACAAAACCGAGGCCGATCGCCCGTCCGAACGTAGGCGACCACACGGCGGACGTCACTTCGCCGGTCTCCTTGCCGTTCTCGGTCGCGTACAGCCGCGCGCCGACCGGCGGCGGCGCCTCGCCGTCGAGCTCAAGACCGACGAGGATGTGTTTGACCCCGCCCAGGTTGTGCGCGCGGGCGATGACCTCCTGACCGACGTAACACCCCTTCTCGAAGTCGATGGCCGCCTCCAGCCGCGCCTCCATGGGGATCGTGTCGGCGTCGATGTCCACGCCGTCCCGAGGTCGCCCGTTCTCGATCCGGATCACGTCGAGGGATCCCGACGACACCATCGTTGCGCCGGCCTTCGTCAATCGGTCCTGCCACTTTGCGACGTCGGAGGGCGGGACATGAAGCTCGTAACCCACGCCGCCGAAGGCATCGTCGCGAATGACCGTCACCCCCGCGGCCGTGGCGAAGGCGTATTCTGCGTCCGGTGCCGGTAGCTGCACGGTCCCCAGGATCTCCGCCGATCGGGGGCCCACCAGCGCCAAGACCGTTCGGTCGGGTGTCCCGTCGGCGAGGGTGACGTCGTCCATGATCATCATCTTGGCCAGTCCGTCGGCGACCGCCTGCGCCGACGCCTCTTCGACCTCGAGGAAAAACGCGTCCTCGCTTCGTCGAACCCGGACCAGGCCCTCCACCCGGCCCCGGGGACTGGCCTTCACGGCCATCTGGCCTTGCCCTGGCGCGAGCCTTTCGACGTCGTTGGTCACCATGCCGTTCAAAAAGCGAACCCGGTCGGGACCTCCAAGAACGAGGGTATAGACCTCCGGCCGAGGCAGGAGGCCGGCGTCGGTACGGAGCGCCGTCACGTCGTGAGCGATGTCGGATAGGTTCATCGATCGACTCTCTCAGGGGAGGAGTGCCGCCGATGACGGCGCCGCGCAAGCGTGGACACGCCATCCTCCGAAAACCCCAAGTTGAATCTATGGCCTCCGACCGTTTCGGGTCGACGCGAGGCCGAGGTATGGTGCCCGCCGGCGTGAAGAAGCCCCCATTGTTGCCCTACGCGGTCGGGGTCGAGCTCCTGCAGGACGTGTCAGGGATCGCCTCACCGGTCGAGGGCTTCCTTCGAAGATATCGCCACCGCGCCAAGACCCGGCTGTCGGACGGCACACGAACGGAGGCCTATATCGCCGACTTCGTGGACCGGTCGCCGGATCGTCGAGACGCGGTGGCGGTCGCCCTCTATGTGCCGGCGCCGGAACCGGGCAATAGCGTCGTCGTCCTCCGCCAGCAGATGCGATACCCGGTCTGGGTCGCGGCATCAGCGCCCCTGATGACCGAGGTCGTCGCGGGCATCCTCGAAGACGGCGAAGAACCCGAGCAGACCGCGGCGCGCGAAGTCGAAGAGGAGACCGGTCTCACCATCGCATCGGCCGACGTCATCCGGCTCGGCGGGCCGTTCTATCCGAGCCCTGGGGTGTTGACGGAGATGATTCACGTCGTCGCCGCCCGCCTCCCGGTCGGCGCGCTGGATCGTCCCCTGCCTGCGGCCTTGGGCGACGGAAGCCCGATGGAGGTGGGCGCTCGCCTCGTCGCGTTGGCCCTCGATGATGCGCTCGCGCTGCCGGCCGGCCCCCCGTCCAACGATCCGACCCAGGTCGCCCTGTGCGACGCGAAGACCGAGATCGCGCTGCGGCGTCTGCGCGACTGGCTGATGCAGGGGTCAGCGTGAAGCGAGTCCTGGTCGTCGTGAAGCTCACCGCGCTCGAGCTCCTCCATGAAGACCCGTCCCCCGGGGCGCGACGAATGTTGGGGCTCGTGGGGCGTAATCACCGCTCGGTATCCGGCATTCAACCAGCCCACGATGAGCACATGGCTTCCCTTGCCGAGGTGAAGGAGGTCTTGCAGCGACGAAAGGTGCGGTACTACCTCCGGACGAAGATGCCCCAGCGCCCGATCCGGGGCGTCGACGCGGTCCTCACCGTCGGCGGCGACGGCATGGTCCTGGGCGTCTCCCACGTCGTTCGCGACGATACGCCCGTCTTGGGGGTCAATTCGGCCCCAAGCTTTTCCGTTGGGTATCTGACCGGCGCGTTTTCATCCACCCTCGACGAGACCCTCGACCGCCTCGAACGCGGTGAGCTGCAGCCCCGAACCGTGCACCGCCTCAAGGCCCGTCTGGGGCGTAAGGTACTGGGCGGTCCGGTTCTCAACGACGTCCTGTTCTGTACCGATAACCCGGCGGTGATGTGCAGATACCGACTGCGATGGCCGGATGGCGTCGAGCTGCAGCGCTCGTCAGGGGTGTGGGTGTCTACACCCGCCGGCAGCACCTCCGCCCTCGCGTCGGCCGGCGGCCCCATTCTCCCCCTCGCGGCAAAGCAGTTTGCATTTCAGGTTCGCGAACCCTACGCACCTCCCGGGGCCGCTGTGCGCTACAAGAGCGCCGTGTTACAGAATGACGAGCTGAGCATCGAGAACCGTTCGCAGCATGCGAACGTATTCTTGGACGGTTCGCACCGTCGCTACACCGTGCCTTTCGGGGCCACGTTGTCGATCAGCCTGCACGAACGGCCGCTGCGTTTGGTTCGGCCATAGTTGTTGGTTCGGCCCAGCTAGCTGACTGAATGATGAACGCGACCCGGAGCCATTGCGACTACGCGGCGATCAACGAAGGCCTTCGCCTGTACGCGGGGGGCGAAGCGTGGGCGGCCCACGAAGCGTGGGAATCCGTGTGGCGCGACGCGGTGGGGCCCGAACGAGCGGTCCTGCAGGCGATGATTCAAACCGCGGCCGCGGTCCACAAGCACCGACAGGGCGTATCGGCGGGGGTCCTCAAGAATCTCGAAAAGGCGCTCGCCAATCTGGCCCGCGCGAACGGCCGACCTTCATGTTTGGGACTCGACCTCGTCGGTTTGGAAGCACGCTTGCGCCGCGCCCTCGCCGCCGCGGCCGCGGGCGCCTTCTCGGCCCCGGCCCTCGCCGACGCCACCGGTCCCGATGGCTTCGTGTACCTGCACGGCTTCGCGTCCAGTCCGAGTTCGTTCAAGGCGAGCCGCATCGTCCCCGAGCTTCGGGCTCGAGGATGGTCGGTCGCCACCCCGGACCTCAATCAAGACGACTTTTCCAGCCTCACCATCAGTCGCGCGCTGCGCCAGATCCGGCGTCACCTGCGAGACCGGACGATCCTCATCGGCTCGAGTCTCGGCGGCTACCTCGCGGCTCTGCTGCAGCAGAATGACCATCGGGTCGTAGCGACGGTGCTCATGGCGCCGGCGTTCGACTTCGTCGCTCGCCTTCGGGAGCGCCACGGAGCCGCGACCCTCGAGGCATGGGCCCGCGATGACGCCATCGAAGTCGATCACTACGGCTACGGCCGCCCGGCATCGATCCGGTACGAGCTGGTGATCGACGCCGAGAAGTATCCCCCGCGCCCGGCGCTGCGCGTGCCTACGTACGTCCTGCAGGGCCGCAACGACGACGTCGTCCCCGCGGCCATGGTCGCCGAGACGATCGCCACCGCGCCGCGAAACCTCGTCACCTACGAAGAGGTCGAGGATGACCACGCCCTGGCCGAGACCGTCGATCGCGCCGCACGCGCCTCGGCGGCGTTCGGCGAGCGATTCGAGTTCAGGTCCGACGCCGCGTTGACGCGATGATCGGGCCGGGCTACGCACGATCTGACGTGCGGGTCGAGGCATTTCATCGAGGAGACATGGACGCCCTGGCCGCCGCGGCGGACCAGTGCCTCGAGCCGGTGTGGTGGCTGGCCACGGCCGGTTTCACCACGACCCTGGACGGGGTGCTCACCCACATCGGCGGGGTGCCCGAGCCCGACGAAGCCATCCTCGCCGCTCGGTCCATCGTCGCCGCGGTGCTGGTCCCCGAGCGGCGAAAAGACATCCGCTCGCCCGAAGCGCTGCTGGTGGCCGTCCTCACCGAGGCGCGTACGCAACTCGTCCGTCGCGCCGTCGTCGACGGGCGGGCGGCCACCCTCGCCGCCGACCACGAGCGGGCCCAGCTGCCGGACGGAACGCCGAACATCGACGCAGCCCTCGCCGCGGGCGAGCCGCCCGAGCCGCCCCCCGACCGCCATTTTGTGCGATCCGATGACCCCCAGACTCTGTCTTTCTGCGAAGAGGCCGTGGCCGAGCTCGACGAGCGGTCCCGAAGGTTGGTCGAGTTGCGCTGGCGCGAGGCCAAGACGCGCCGGGAGACCGCGGAAACCTTCACCTGCGGGACCGCCGCCGTCGCCGCCCATGAGCGACGGATTCGGCGCCGGCTTCAGCGCGGGCTGGCCAAGGCGTTTACCGGGCCATCGTTCGGACCGGCGGCGCTGGACCGATTGCTGTGTCGGGCGTCCGGTCAATCGAGCCTGCCGCTCATCACCCGCGAGCGCCTGCGCGCCGACATCCTGAAACGCACCTTTCAGACCGCGCCGCGGCCCTACGGCGAGCGACTCCGATGGGGGCTCGGCGCCGGCGCGTTCGCCTTCGCGCTGTGGCTGCTGATGTTCTTCCGAGTGGTGCCTTATTACGACGATGATGTGTACCCGACCCCGTCCGTGGCCGTGACCTGCGACGGGCCGTGTGCCGCGGGGGGCGTCGCCAACCTGTTCGTGACCGCACCGGCCGACGCTCGCTTCGTCGCCTTTTGGGTCAGCGGAGATCGCGCCCTCGGCGCCCGTCTCGTCTCTCCCCTCCTCATCTCGCCGTACGGCAGTGTTTTCCGGCTTCCGTTCGGTGCCCGGTCCGCGCACACGCGAGTCCCCTATCCGGCGCGGTGGCCGACCGGCCTCACCGGCACGGCCACCGTCACCGCGATATTCACGGCTGAGCGGGTTTCGCCGGCCGCCTTGGCGGCCATTGCGAACGGTACCCGCAGCGGTGTGCTCACCAGCACCACGACCGTGAACCTCGGTACATAGAGCTTGTCGCGCTTGTCCTCGGGTTCCTATTATCGGCAGACCGTGAGCTCTTCCGAACAGCCCTACGTGGGCGGTCAGGCGGTCATCGAAGGCGTCATGATGCGCGCACCCCGCTGCATGGCCGTCGCGGTCCGCCGCGCCGACGGCACGATCGTGGTCCGTGAAGACGCCTGGGTGTCGATCTGGGAGCGCTGGCGGTTCCTTCGCTGGCCGGGACTCCGAGGCGCGGTGGTCCTGGCCGAATCCGTCTATAACGGCATGCAGGCGCTCAGCTTCGCCGCCGACCAAGCGAACGTCGACTCGGCCCACATCGACGGCCCGAAGGTCGCCGCGGCGACCGTCGACGACGAGACGAACGGCAACCGGGAGACCGGCGACGCGGCGGCCGACGACCGGCGGACCCCCGACGGGACACGACCGGACCGAACGGCGGTCGACGAGCTCGCCCCTCGATCCGGATCCGAGCCGCGAATATCGGCGGCGGCGCCCGAGTCTCCGAGCGACGGCAGCAACACGATGGCCATGGTGGTTTCGTTTGCCCTCGCCATGGCCCTGTTCGTCGGCCTGCCCCACCTTTTGGCCTGGGGGGCGGGGCGCGCGACCGGCGCGGGAAGCGACGTCGACTCGTTCGGTTTTCACGTGCTCGACGGGATCTTCAAGCTCGCGATCTTCGTCGCGTACATCGCCGGGATATCGCTGATTCCCGAGATTCGCCGGGTGTTCCAGTACCACGGCGCGGAACACAAGGTGGTCAACGTCTACGAAAACGGCCTCCCTGTGACCTTGGAGAACGCGCGACGGTTCACGACCTTTCACGCCCGGTGCGGTACCAGCTTCGTCCTGTTCGTCCTCGTGCTGTCCATCTTCATGTTCGCCGCGATCTTCCCGCTTATCCCGAAGGTCTCGGACGTCGCTCTGCTGAACCACGTCGCGATGATCTTCATCAAGATTCCGCTCATGCTGCCGCTGGCGGGCATCGCCTACGAGATCAATCGTTATGCGGCCCGACACCCCACCCAGTGGTGGGTGCAGCTTCTCGTTCAGCCGGGCCGGCTGATGCAGCGGCTGACCACCCGGGAGCCCGATGACGATCAGCTCGAGATCGCCGTCGCGGCCATGCGGGCGGCCCTGCAGCGCGAATCGGCCCTCGTCGACGCCGACGCGGAGGCCGTTCGCGCCCTTCCGAAGGGGAACGTCGCGGTCTATCGAGACTTCGATGAGGTGGTCACCGCGTTCCCGGCCCCGGCGACCGCAGGTTAGCGACCCGCGCCAACGCCCCGCGCCCGCCGTCCTATCGCCCCCACACCGAGGAACACCATGTTGGATAAACTCGCCGACGTTGAGCGCCGCTTCGAAGAGCTCACCCAGCAAATGTCGGACCCCACCGTCGCTCAAGACATCGAAGCGTTAACGAAGCTCGGCAAGGAGCGAGCCCGACTCGAGAAGGTCGTGGACCTCTACCGGCAGCTTCGAGACGCCGAAAGTCAGCTGTCGGGCGCCAAAGAACTCCTGGAAGAGAACGACGACGAGATGCGGGAGATGGCGAAAGCCGAGATCAAAGACCTCGCCCCTCGCATCGACGAGCTCAAAGAGCAGCTCAACCTCGCCCTGCTTCCTCGCGACCCGCTCGACGAAAAGAACGTCATTCTCGAAATCCGCGCGGGGGCCGGCGGCGACGAGGCGGCCCTGTTCGCCGGCGAGCTGTTCGAGCTGTACCAACGGTACGCCCAGGACCACGGATGGAAGGTCGAGCTGATGAACGCCAGCCCCGGCCCCGTCGGCGGCTACAAGGAGATCGTCGGGACCATCAGCGGCGACGACGTGTACTCGAGTCTCAAGTTCGAAGGCGGCGTTCATCGGGTCCAGCGAGTCCCGGCCACCGAGTCCCAAGGTCGAATTCACACGTCGACGGTCACCGTCGCCGTTATGCCCGAAGCGGAGGAAGTCGACGTAAAGATAGAGTCCGACGAAATCCGCATCGACTACAAACGAGCCTCCGGCCACGGCGGGCAGTCCGTCAACACCACCGACTCCGCGGTGCGGATCGTCCATCTCCCCACCAACCTCATCGTGGAGTGCCAGGACGAGAAGTCTCAACACAAGAACCGAGCCAAAGCGATGAAGGTCCTGCGGGCTCGGCTGTACGACCTCGAGCTCGCGCGGGCCGCCGCCGAGCGCGGCGAGCAGCGCCGCTCGATGGTGGGGACCGGCGACCGATCGGAGAAGGTCCGCACCTACAACTTTCCCCAGGATCGGGTCACGGATCACCGCATCAATCTGACCGTCCACAATCTGCCCAAGATCATGTCCGGCGACCTCGAACCCATCGTGACCGCCCTCCGCACCCACGCGCAGGCCGAGGCCCTCAACGACGGGCAAGAGGGCTGACTTGGGCGCCCCCGACCGCTGGACCATTCTGCGAACGCTGCAGTGGGTTCAAAGCTACTTCGACGACAAGGGCCTACCGACGGCGCGGCTCGACGCGGAAGTGATCATCGCCCACGTTCTCGAGACCGAGCGGGTGATGCTTTACGCGCGCTTCGATCAACCGCTACAGCCGCCGGAGCTGGCCGCGATCAAGGCCCTCGTCGCCCGGCGGGCCCGGCGGGAGCCCATCGCGCATCTGGTCGGCAAGAAGGAGTTCTGGAGTCTGGACCTCGCGGTCAACGGGGACTGCCTCATCCCCCGCCCGGATTCCGAGACGGTGATCGAGGTCGCGCTCGAACGGACCAAAGACATCATTGTTCGTCGGATCGTCGACGTTGGCACCGGCAGCGGGTGCTTGGCGCTGGCCCTGGCCACCGAGCTTCCCGACGCTCACGTCTTCGCGCTCGAGACGTCGGCCGCGGCCCGACAGTTGGCGATCGACAACACCGAACGAACCGGACTTGCGGACCGCGTGTCGGTCGTCGACAGCGACCTTCTGGCGAGTCTGCCCCCCGAAGCGCGACCGGTCGACCTGCTGGTCGCCAATCTGCCGTACATCCCTTCCGCGGACCTCGAGCAGCTGATGCCCGACGTCCGCTACTTCGAGCCGCGGGCCGCCCTCGATGGCGGCCCGGATGGCCTTCAGCTGTACCGACGACTGCTCGACCAGCTCGGCGGGGTATTGGGCGCCCCCGCGGCCGTGGTCTTCGAAGCGGGACCCGACCAGGTCAAAGACCTCGCCGGCCTCCTCGAAGCCGCCGGCCTGTCCGCCGTCCTTACCCACGAAGACGGGGCCGGGCGCGACCGCGTCGCCTCTGCTCGCACCTGATCCCCGGTGGGCTGGGCCCTCTGATTTCGGAGATCCGGGGCAAGGATCACCCTTCGCCTCCTCGGTCCCGACGGGGATAACGGACAATTCTTTGCAGAAGCTATCCGCCGATGCGAGGCTGGAATCGGTATCAGGTGCAGAGATGACGCGCGCGGTAGTGATCCTCATCCTCGCCCTCGTCGGCTGCAGCGGCGACTTCGGCGGCCCTCCGCCCGCCGACGTCACCGCCGTCGCGCAGTCGCCGACGAGCGTCCTCGTCGAGTGGCGACCGGTGATGGCCGACACCCTTCATCGGGTCTATTTCTCCACTTCCGAGGCCGACCTCGGATCCGAGTTTCGCGCGGCCCCGGCGACAGAGACGAGCCTGGTCTTCGACAACCTCTCCCCGTTCACGACCTACTTCTTCTTCGTGCGGAGCTTTCAGCCGATCCTGGGTGAATCCCGTTCATCGGAGATCGTGTCGGTCACCACCCCACCAGGGCCCCTGCAAGCCGCCTTCGGCCTGAATGTGGCGGGCTCGAGCCCGACCTCATTGACCATCGCCTGGCAGAGCAATGACCCCGTCGTCGACGCGTTCAGAGTTCTGATTCGCGGGCCGACAGACCAGGACTTCTCGTTGGCGGCCACCGTATCTTCCGACGTCTTTCAAGCGGAGATCACCGGCCTCGAGATTGTCACCTCCTACGACTTCCAGGTGGTGTCCGTTCGCGGCAACACGACCGTCGAATCCCCGGTCTTCACTACGGCGACCGACCGCCCCGAAGGCGTGGGCATCATCCAGGTCCATCCGCTGCGCGGCGAAGTGAACCCCGCCGTTCCCTTTCCCGTCACTCTGCGAGGCTGGGGCTTCACCATCGCCACGCCCACGGTGTTCTTCGGCGACCGGATGGCCACCAATGTGATCGTGGTCGACGACCGGACCCTGTCCTGCATCGCCCCGGACGGAGCGGCGGGGCCTGTACCGATCCGGGTGGTGGTCGACGGCCTGGAGGGCACGGCCCCGGCGCCCTTCCGCTACGTCGCCTCCACCGGCTCCGACCTGTCCGTGGCGCTGGCCGAAGATGCCATCGTGTCGTTCGACGACCGCATCGGGACCACGACCGTGGCCGCGGTGTTCATCGTACGAGACGTCGTCGGCCGCCCGGTCCGGGCCAACGACGTTCGAACGCGATTGTTCGTCACCACCGAAGACGGCGAGCAAGAGCTCGGGGTCAGCAACGCGTTTAACGAGAGCCTGCTCAACGAAGACGCGGAAGAGCTCGCTCAGAGCGTGTACCTGTTCCTGACCCTCGACGCGAGCTTCTCCCTCGTCACGCAATTCCAACCCGAGCAATTCACGCCCATGCTGTCGCAGGCCCGCGCGCTGCTCCAATCGGGAGTGGACATCTGGGGCAACGACTTCGAGGACGGCAAGCTCGGCGAATTCCGGTCGAACGTGGCGTGGTTCCGAGAGTTGATCGAGACCGCCCGCGGCGGCATCAGGCCGAATCAGGTCACCTCGATACCGATCCCGATCGCCGGTAACGAGACCAAGCTCAACGCCGCGGTGTCTTACCAGCTTCAGACCTCCGTCGCGGCCAGGAACGAAGGGCTGGTCACCGGACCGCTCGACCGACACATCGTGGTCCTCTTCACCGACGGTCAGGACACCCTGAGCTGGTTTTCCAACGACGACGAAACCTTCCCTGACGGCATGCTCAACGACCGAACCCCCACCCACAGGTTCGGCTGGCAGCGAACCACCCTCGAAGACCTGTTCACCCAGATCGCCAACCACCCGCTGTACCCCGAGAACCTCGAGGTGTTCACCGTGTTTCTGGGCGACGAGGAGCTCGACACCACCGAGCTCGAGCAGCTCGCGCAGGTGGGTCTCGGTAGGTTTTTCCAAGAAGACAACGACGTGGTGCGCCTGTTCGACCGGCTCGCGGTAGAGATCACCGAGCGCCTCTCTCGGGGCGCAAGGATCGCCATCGAGCCGGGGGAGTACCAATTCCGAGTCGGCGTGGAGCGCATTTCGACCGGGGACACGGCGGATCTCGCGTTTTGTTTTCGGGTCACGGAGAACGACGCCATGGCCATCGCTTGCCCCCTCGACCCGCCTTAGGCGGGCCGTCGTTGAAGTTAGGATCCGTCGCCCCTACACGAAGCCATCGTGAAAGCGGTGCTGTTGGTCCACCTGGGGGCGACGATGTTCCTGGCCGGCGTCATCTGGATCGTGCAGATCGTCCACTACCCGCTGTTCGCGGGGGTCGGCGACGAGGGCTTCGCCCACTACACCACCGAACACGCTCGACGGATCTCGTTCGTCGTCGTCCCGGCGATGTTTCTCGAGCTGGGGACGGCGATCGCCCTTGCCGTCCGGCCCGGCGGGATCGGCGCCAGCGCGTACGTGGGGCTCGGGTTGGTGGTCGGCGTGTGGGCATCGACGTTCTTGGTGCAAGTCCCGTTGCACACGAAGCTGGGCTCGGGGTTCGACCCCGCGGTTCACGCGCAGCTGGTCCTCACCAACTGGATCCGCACGGCTCTATGGAGCCTGCGGGCCGGTCTCGTTTTGAGCTGGGTGTACGGGATGCTCGGCGACGTTCGATGACTCGGCGCGGTTAGCGAACGTCGCCCGGCGAGCCGCGTCGTCGGTTGGCTTTCGAGCGGGCGGCCAGTTCGGCGAGGATCTCGTCGGGCAGTGCGGGCTTGCGAAGAACGGTGACCCCTTTTGGCAGCCCGCGATGGGGCTCCGGTTCTCCGGTCAACACCAGGACGTTCCGCAGCCGGTCAGGCCATCGCTGTTCGATGGTGCGGAGAAGCGTTCGTCCATCCATGGGGTCCAAGGCCAGCGCGGTCAGCAGCAGGGCGTCGGGGCGCCGCTCCATGATCGCCAGGACCTTCGAACCCTCGGCCACGGCGTGCACCACGTAGTCGGGCGTCAGCAGCCGCTCCATGGCCCGCCGCACCAGCGGCGACGCATCGGCGACCACGACTTCGTGAATCCGGTCCGTGGCCACCCATATAAGTGGGGGGATTTGGCGGACCTGTGACGACCTCGGGATATCACTCCCGGGGGCGCGGTGGGTAAACTCCAGCCACCCGTTCATCGGCCGTGTCAATCGGCGCCGATCGGTCCGGGCTTGAGCCGATGTCGACGGTCGTTACATCCGAGCCCCAGATGTGGACGATAAACGGCGTCTCGCTGGAGGCCCGGGTCTGGTCGTCTCCCGCGGCTGACAGCCCACCCTTGCTCCTGCTCCACGAAGGCCTGGGCAGCGTAGCGCAGTGGAAATCATTCCCGGCTCAGCTCGCCGAGCAAACCGGTCGCCGCGTCATCGCTTACAGTCGCCCCGGGCACGGCGCTTCGAGCCGCCTGACCGGCACCCGCGAACCCGACTTCATGCACCTCGAGGCCGAACGGTTGCGCCTGCTCCTCGTCGACCAAGGCCTGAGCGACGCCGTGCTCGTCGGTCACAGCGACGGCGCGTCGATCGCCCTGCTCTACGCGAGCGCCCATCCGTGTGGGGGATTGGTATTGCTCGCGCCCCACCTCTTCGTCGAGCCCATCACCGTGGCCAGCATTCGGGCGGTCAAAGCGCGTGCGGAACGGACCGACCTGCTCGACCGCCTCGGCCGCTACCACGCGGACGCCGACCACATCTTTCGCGGGTGGAGCGAGATCTGGCTCCGGCCCGACTTTCAACGCTGGAACATCGAGGCGGAAGCCGCCCGGATCACGGCGCCGACGTTGGTGATCCAAGGTCGCGACGACGAGTATGGATCGCCCGCGCAGCTGCGCGCCGTGGCCCGCGCCGTTCCTCACGCCGACGTGTTGGAGCTGGGCCGGTGCGGCCACAGCCCCCATCGAGACCGCGCCCGCGCCACCATGGCCGCCATCGTCGCATTCGTGCGCGGGAACAGCCGGCGCGCTCAAAGCTCGAACGGCGCCCAGTGATTAGCGCGTTCTTGCACTTGGCGAATCCCGGAAACGCGACAGCCGGTCTCGTCGTCGGCGAGGCGCTGCGCCACCTCGATCTCGTACGCGCCATAACGAAGGCCGGCCAAGGCCGCCGTCGGATGGTCGGGAACCAGCGATTCGAGCTGATCCCCGAAGTCCGTCGGCCCCGCGATCGAAACGTCATACCCGTCTACAACGGCCTGCGCGCAAGCGGGGGTCGTCACGTCGACGGCGAGGGTGGCGGTCCCCACTGCGTGCAGGACCAGCTGTCCAGCGTCGAAGTCGCCTTCGGGCATTACAAACGTCCGCCCGCCCTCGAAGCGGTGCACACCTTCCGCGGCCAACGTCGCGGTCACCTCCGCCTCCGGCGGGTACCGGCGCGCGTTAAACAGGATCGGACCCGACGTACAGGGCACGTCGATGCGGTCGACGCGGCTCGTACTCTCGACCACCACCGAGACCTCGTCGACGTCCACGGCCGGACCGTCACACGCAATGAGCTCTTCGGCGCCCACGGCGAACCGCCAATCCAAGGTGATCCGACCCCCCGACGGCTCCAGCAGGGCGAGATAATCGTTGTTCCCTGGCACGAAGATCCGGGTCGCAGCGTGCTCGTACAGGATCGCGTTCGTGGTGCGAGATCTCGCCTGCAGGGAGATGAGATACGCCAGCGCGGCCAGTCGCCCGGGGACCTCCACCGGCGTAGCGTCGCAATCGAAGACGCCTTCGTAGGTGCCGACGGGTCGGGTCAGGGGAACGAGGGTCACGTCGATGGCGCCCACCTCGTCGGTGCAGGGCGACGGCGATGCATCTCCGAATGTCCAGGCGAGGGTAAGGGTGCCGAACAACGAACCGAGGCGAACGATGATCGGGCCTATCGAGGGGGCCGATATGGCCTGCCGGCCGCGGTACAGCGGCGCGTTGGCCTCCAAACCCAGCTGCCCCTGAAAGGTCACCTCGATGATGTGGTTGCCCTCGGGCAGACTGAACAGGCGCACGCGATCGCCGGTGCATCCGAACGTCTGCGGATAACCGAGCCGCGCCGTCGTCCCGTCGGGGGCGAACAGGTCGATGACGATCGTACTGGCCCCCCCGACCTGGCTGCAGTTCAGCGCGCTGCTGCCGAATTGATCCACGAACACCAGCTCGACGCCGGACGAAGCGTCCGCCGCCGCGTCGTCGTCGTCACCGCATCCCGCGGCTGCGGAAACCAGCCCCCACGCCAGGCCGACCGCGGCCACAGACCGATAGGAAGCGTTCATTTCCTTAGATGACCGTGCAACAGCCGGACCACTGGTGCAACACGGACTTCAGGCTCGCTTTAATGCGAAGCAGCCTTTGGCATAGCGACAAGGTTGTCAGACCCGGGTCCGCGTGATACCCGGCGCTGCCATGGCCGGCGCTTCAGGTCCAACCGTGATCGATGTGGGGCTCACTACCCTGGAAGCCCTGGCAGGGCAAACAGAGCCCGCCACCGCCCCCGCCGCGGTCATGGACTACACCTGGCTCGACTCCATCACGCACTCCGGTCCCATCGGGATCGCCACCTTGGCCCTCCTGCTGATCTTCTCCGTCGTCAGCTGGGCGATCATCGTGCAGAAGGCGATCTTCCTGCGCCGAGCCCGAAAGGAATCGGAGCGATTCCTCAACGCGTTTTGGGAAGCCAAACGCCTCGATCAGATGTATCAGCAGTCCGACTCTTACCTGAAGTCTCCGGTCGCTCAGGTATTTCGTTCCGGCTACGTCGAGCTGGCCCGCCTGAAGAAACGCTCGGGCGACGACGACCTCGGCGGCGGCATCGAGAACGTAGAGCGCGCCTTGCGCCGCAGCGCGAACGCGGAGCTGACGGCGATGGAAAGCATGACCGCGTTCTTGGCCACCGTGGGGTCCACCGGGCCATTCATCGGTCTGTTCGGAACGGTCTGGGGCATCATGAAGGCCTTCCAGGACATCGGGCGCATGGGCTCGGCCAACCTCGCGACGGTGGCCCCCGGTATCTCCGAGGCATTGATCGCGACCGCGGCGGGTCTCGCGGCCGCGATCCCCGCGGTGATCGCGTATAACTTCTTCTTGGCGCGCATCCGGGTTCTGGAAGGTGAGATGGAGGCGTTCTCATCCGACTTCCTGAACATCGTCAAACGGCACTTCTTCAAATGAGCGCGCCGAGGAGGTCGGCACGATGGCAATGAGCCCCGGCGGCGGTTCCCGCCGCGCGATGTCCGAAATCAACGTCACGCCGCTCGTGGACGTGATGCTGGTGCTGCTGATTATATTCATGGTGACCGCGCCCCTGATCAGTCAGGGGGTCGAGGTCGACCTCCCGCAGACCAAGGCCCAGGCGCTGTCCGGCGATGACAAGAAGCTCGTCCTGACGTTGACGAAAGATAAGATCATCTTCATCGGGACCAACGCCGACAATCCGATTCCCTACGAGCAGCTCGAGACGAAGCTGCGCGCCAACGAGAAACTGCAGGCGGAAAAGGAGCTGTACCTGCACGCGGACCGTCGCCTGGAGTACGGTTTCGTGGTCGACGTGATGGGCATCGTCAAGCGCGCGGGGGTGACCAAGATGGGCATGGTGACCGACCCCCTCACCGCCACCAAGACCCGACGCTGATCCCAGACGTTTGAGGCCTCTGCCATGTCTTCTTCGCCCGAACGTCCGGCCCAGCGCGCAAGTCGCGGATTCATCGGCTGGGTCACCGTGTCGCTGCTCCTGCACGGCGGCGCGGTGGGGGGCGTAGTCTACGCCCAGACCCTGAAGGCGCCCCGCATCGACCTTCAAGAGGCGATGCCGGTGGAGCTGGTTCGACTCGGCAAGCCCCGAGATCCCAAGCTTCTGCCCCGGCTGGCCCCGCCGCCGCCGCCGGCGCCGCCGCCCCCGCCCGAACCTCCGCCCCCTGCGCCGCCGCCCGTGGAGGCGCCGCCCCCGGCCGCAAACGCGGTGGCCCTCGATACGCCGGACAAAGATGAGCCGAAAAAGGCGCCGCCCCCGCCGCCCTCCGACAAGCCCCCGCCGAAGCTATCGAAGGCCGCCCAGCGCCTCCTGGGCCCCCAAAGCTCCCTCGATCGCGCGCTGCAGCGGCTCAAGGATCAGGCCGGCGACCCCAACGGCAGTCGACGCGGCCGGTCGACCGACCCCGCGAAAGCGGCCCAGGGCTACCAGAGAGCGGTCGCGGCCGCCCTCAAGGACGCCTACGTGGTGCCGGCGCCCATTCCCGCCGCGCAGCGACGGTTTCTGAAGGCGACGGTGGTGCTGTTCATCGATCGCAACGGAAGCATCACGAAGTACGACTTCGCCGAGCGACACGGAAACAAGCTTTTCATGTCCGCGCTCGAGAAGCTTCTGTCCACGCTCAAGCTCCCGAAACCGCCTCGGGCTCTGCGACGGCAGGTCGCGAACGAGGGCGTGGTCGTCATCTTCGACCCATGATCGCCGCCACGACGCGGACCCACCGAACAATTGAGCGCCCTCGAGCGTATTAGAGAGGGACCGAGCGACGCTTGACCGACCGCGCGGCGGTCGGTACGCCCGTGCTGCCCCGAGGTAAACGTGCGAACGACGGCCATCATCGCTCCGATCATATCGCTCGCCCTGTTGGTGCCTGGCTTCGCGCAGGCCCAGGGCGCCAGCAACAACGGCCGGATTGTCATCAGGATCGACAATCCGAACTTTCGACCCTACCCCATCGCGATCCCTGAAGTTCGCCTGCTCAGCAAGGGCACCTCGAAGGAAGCCCAGCAGATCACCCGCCGCCTGCGTTGGTGTCTGTCGCTCGCGCCGACGTTCAAAGTCTTGGATCCCGAGAGCTATCTCGCGAACCCGAGTAAAGAAGGTCTGGTCGCAGCATCCATCAAGTTCTCCGATTGGCTGAGCGTGGGTGCCGAAGGCCTGCTCAAAGCCGGCGTCACCCAGACGCCCGAGCGGCTCAGAATCGACTTTCGCTTCTTCGACGTCACCAGCGGACGCACTCTGCTCACGAAGACCTACGACGGTGCGCCGACCGACGCCGCCAAGCTGGCGCGACGGTTCGCGGATGATGTCGTGTATTACCTCACGGGTAACCGTGGGGTGTTTCAGACCCGCCTCGCCGTCGTCCGCAAAACCAAGTCCGGCCGGGACCTGTGGACGATGAACATCGATGGCAGCGCGGCCGAGCGGGTGACCAACAACGGCTCGATCAACCTACTGCCGTCGTGGGCCACCGACGGACAGTCGGTCCTGTTCACGTCCTACATGCGCCACAACCCGAATCTGTTCATCGTGCCCGTCAAGAACGGTCGACCGCGGCAGCTCTCGGGGGAGCGCGGGCTCAACACCGGCGCGGTCATGTCGCCCGACGGCAAAAAAATCGCGCTCACGCTGACCCGCGACGGCAACTCCGAAATCTACGTGATGAACGCCAACGGTACCGGCCTCAAACGACTCACCAATGAGTGGGCCATCGATTCCTCGCCGTCCTGGTCTCCCGATGGTCGACGGATCGCTTTCGTCTCCAGCCGCTGGGGAGATCCGCACATCTTCGTGATGAACGCCGATGGCTCGAAGGTCCGCCGGATCACCGACCGAGGAACGTACAATCAGACTCCGGATTGGTCGCCGCGCGGTGACCTCATCGCGTTCACGGCCCGGGATGAGCGCAATGTGTTCGACATCTTTACCGTCAACCCCGACAGCAAAGAGATCCGGCGTCTCACCCAGGACCAAGGCAACAACGAAGAGCCGTCGTTTTCTCCAGACGGAAACATGATCGTGTTTACCTCGACCCGAGAACGACGCCAGCAGGTCTGGATCATGGCCCTCGACGGCTCGAAACAGACCCGCATTACCAAAGCCGGTGGTTTTAGCACCCCGGTTTGGTCCCCGTATCTGCCATGAACAATACTCGCTCTGTCAGCCGACCCACTGTGCACCTCACCTCGTCCGTGCTCGGCACCACCGTGCTGCTCGCGGTCGCCGCCGGGTGCTCGACGCCGAGTGCGAAGCCGCAGCTCGACGCCGCGGAAACCGCCCTGCAGGAGGCTCGGGCCGAGCGGGCTTCCGACTGCGCGCCCGGCCTGATCCAAGCCGCGGAGGCCGCACTCGCGGAAGCGCGGCAGTTCGAGACCGCCGGCGACGCCGAAACGGCCAAGAAGCGAGCCGCCACCGCCGTCGCCCTCGCCGGACAGGCGAAAGACGCATCTCCCCCGGGCTGCGATGAGCCGGAGGTCGCGGAGGCGACGCCGCCGCCGACGACGGCCACCGACCAGATCAGCCGGACGATGGACATCGCCCAGGTCATCCAGCCGATCTACTTCGACTACAATGACGCCACGATCCGGGACGACAGCCGCGAAGTGCTGAGCCAGGTCGCCGAGGCGCTGCTGAATTCTCCCGGCCAGCGCTTGGAAGTCGAGGGTCACTGCGACGTTCGAGGGTCCACCGAGTACAATCTCCACCTCGGCGAACGACGCGCGCAAGCGGTCATGCGCTACCTCGTCAAGCAAGGCGTGGGCACCGAGCAGATTTCTATCATCTCCTACGGCGAGGAGCGCCCGATCGACCTCGGGGTCTCCGAGGGCGCCCACCAAAAGAACCGCCGCGCCGAGCTTCGCCCCCAGTGAAGCTGGCCGCGATCGACCTCGGCTCGAACACGGCGAAGCTCACCATCGCCGACGTTCATTCTGCGACCGAGATTGTCCCCATCGTCGAGCGCGCCGACTTCACTCGCATCGGCGAGGGCCTCGAAACGCAGCCCTACCTGCAGCCGCAGGCGATCGAACGAACTCTGAACGTCCTCGCCGAGTACGCCGACGAAGCGCGGCGAGCCGGCGCCGTCCGCATCGCCTGCGTGGCGACGGCCGGGCTGCGCGGCGCGACCAACGCACCGGCGTTCATCGATCGCGTCCAGGCGGACACGGGCATCAGGATCGAGGTCATCGATGGCCTTCGGGAGGCGGCCCTCGCCTATCGCGCGCCTGCGGCCGCGTTCGGGCCTGGTCCTCTGATCGTGGTCGATGTGGGGGGTCGCAGCACGGAGATCATCAGCGGTCGCGGCGCCACGATCATCGACCGGGCCTCGTTGGAGATCGGCGGCGTCCGTCTCACCGAGCGTTTTCTTGCTTCGGATCCGCCCTCCGACGAGCAGCGACAGGCCCTCGGTGCGCACTTGACGGGCTCCCTGCGGGCCGCACCGCCCAAGATCCAAGGCGCGGTGCTGGTGGGGGTTTCAGGTACTGCGCTGAGCTTGATGGGCGTCCATCGCGGCGACACCGACATCCGCCATACCGTCCGCTACGCTGAAGGCGGCTGGTTGCCCACGACCGCCATCCGCACCATCTTGGACGATCTCGCGCGAGTGCCGGCGTCCGAGCGCCTTCGCGGATCCGTCATTCCGAACGGTCGGGCTGACGTCATCGTCGCCGGGGCCAGCATCCTATTGGCCGTATGCCAACACTACGACGTCGAGGGGCTGCGCGTGACCCATCGCGGAGTCCGGTTTGGGCTTCTGTACGAGATGATAGATAGGGCTACACTCACCGAGTGATCCGCTCCCCTCCGAGAGATACCGCGGGGCCGTCGACCGCCCGCAGTATCTCTCGTCAACTCACTCTGCGCTATGTCCTCTCCCTTGGCGCGGTCGCCGTACTGGCGATAGCAGGGCGATTCATCGTCCAGCACAGCCTCAACCAGCAGGAGTCCGATGCTCGGGTGATCAACCTTGCCGGCCGGCAACGAATGCTCTGCCAACGGCTGGCCAAAGTCGCTCTGTGGCCCCCTGGCCCGGCGCAGCGGGCCTCGCTGGCGTCGAGCCTCAAGGCGCTGACCCGTGTCCACAACGGGCTCAAACGAGGCGACCTCCAGCTGGGCTTGCCGCCCGTCACGAGCCCCGCCGTGGTCGCGTTCTTCGAGGAGCTGTCGCCGTACTTCGATGGCCTCTCGCAAGGCGTCCGGCGCCTCCTCGCGCCGAACCTGACCGCCGACGCGAGAGCGCAAGCCCAAGCCCAGGTCCACCTGCACGAGCAACGCTTTCTCGAAACGATGGACGAGATCGTCTTTCGATTCGACGCCGAGGCCGGGCGGCGGGTCGAACAGCTCAAGCAGTTCGAAACCGCGCTCCTCCTGCTGACTCTCATAGTCCTGCTGTTCGAGGCGATGTTCGTCTTTCGACCTTCGGTCGGCGCCCTCGAAGGATCGCTGACCAACGTCATCCGTACCCGCGACGACCTGGCGCGGATCGAATCTGACCTTCAGGCCACGATGCGCGCGATTCCTGACGGGGTGGCCAAGCTGATGAGCGACGGCCGCCTCAAGCTGCTCAAGCCCATGGATGCGGGGCCAACGGCCTTCGACGCCAGGGCGGGATCGGTGTTGGCCCTCGATAACCTGCCGGGCGAGCTCGGGGCTGCGCTCACCGAGACCCAAGCCGAAGCCCGCCGTTCGAACGTCCTCAGTAGCCGGCGAGCGGTCATCGACGACAACGGCGAGACGACCGCGTACGAGATTCGGGTCGCGCCGTCCCTCGGCACCGGCAACGTGGTGATGATCCGGGACATTACCGAGCAGCGCCAGCTCGAAGCGGAGGTCTTGGACGCCAACGAACGCGCGCAGAGCCGAGTCGGCCGAGACCTCCACGATGGCCTCTGTCAGAAGCTCGCGGGCCTCGCCCTTCTCGCGCGCGCCCGATCTGACGATCCGGATCGCGATGAGTTCGTTCAGTTGCTCGACGATGGGGTCCAGGAGGCCCGCCAGCTCGCGCTCGGGCTGTCGCCGACCACGCTCGCCAACCTGGGCCTGTCCGGTGCCCTGGAGGAAGTTATCCGACAGATAGAGACGATCAGCGACATCGACTGCGCTCTGGTAATCCCCGATGAATCCGTGAACCTGCCCGAAGAATCTGCCCTGCAGGTCTATCGCATCGCCCAAGAGGCGGCGGCCAACGTGGTGAAGCATGCCGGGGCAACCCGACTCTGGATTCGCCTCCTCAAAACCCACGGAGGGATTTGCCTAGAGGTTCAGGACAACGGTCGAGGTATTCCTCCGCCCGAGCAGCGAACGCCCGGCCTGGGCCTTGACACTATGTCTTACCGCGCGAGAATCCTTAACGGAGACCTGGCTATCGTGATACCTGATTCAGGTGGAACCATTGTCCGGAGTCGCATACCCATTGGGAAATCCAAAGTGCTGCACTCGAGTAAACTTGCAAGCACGTGAGGTGACGTCATGAACAAGACCGCGCGCATCTTCCTCGTCGACGACCATCCAATCTTTCGGCTCGGACTCCGCCGAATCCTCGAAGCCGAAGACGGTATCGAGGTTTGCGGGGAGAGCGACCGGCTTGAAGGCTCCGCCGAAGCCATCGCCCAAACGGCGCCGGACCT
Source organism: Myxococcota bacterium (assembly GCA_028289325.1). Classification (GTDB taxonomy): domain Bacteria; phylum Myxococcota; class Kuafuiibacteriia; order Kuafuiibacteriales; family Kuafuiibacteriaceae; genus JANQQN01. The sequence goes on from JANQQN010000117.1 coordinate 35,140, forward strand.
CGCGATCGTCGACATCAGCCTCAAAGACGGACACGGGCTCGAGCTGGTCCGCAAGCTCAAGGCCGACAACGTCGGCATTCCAACGCTCGTCGTTTCCATGCACGACGAAAAGCTGTACGCGGAGCGGGCCGTCCGCGCTGGTGCGCAAGGTTACTTGCCCAAGCACTCGAGCGCCGAAAAGATGGTCATGGGGGTCCGACAGGCGATGGACGGCGAGCTCGTCCTCAGCCCGGACATCGCGCGCAACCTTCTGCGCCGCACGCTGCATCGGCGCCCGACCGAAGACTCTCCTTTGGCCGGGTTGTCCGACCGCGAGCTCGAGATCTTCGAGATGATCGGCCGCGGCGACAGCGCCCGCCAGATCGCCGAGAAGCTCAACATCTCGGTGAAGACGGTCGAAACCCACCGCACCAATATCCGCCAAAAGATCAATCTGGCGTCCACCAACGAGCTCGTTCGCTTTGCCACGACCTGGGTCTCCGACGGTGAGTACCAGCCCGCGCTGGCCAACGGCGGCGCGAGCCCGTCGCTGGCCTAGAGCACCAGATGAGCTCGGCGCGAACAACGAGCCACGCCGTGGCTCGTTGATTCACGCCCGCTCCTCGAGTCGTACAGCCTTTGGCGCTCCGGGGCTGCGCTTGCACACCGTGCGCCGATGCTCGACCTCGTCGACGGCGATAATCCGCGCCGCGGCCTCCCGAGCGGATTCGGTCACGTCCTGCGCCACCGATCCGAATCCGGCCGGCGCTCGGTTCCCGACCGTAGGCGGGGCAGACGGGCGGATGGGTGTCAGCCGGTCAACGCATCGGGCAGAAGGCCGGGCAGCTTCCACCACGCCGGCGCGCGCTCGAAGGACACCATCTTTCGACCGAGGGACGCCGCCCGGCGGTGATTCGCGAACCACACCGGTTTGGGGGCCACTTCCAGTGGACCCCGGAACACCACCTTCTCGACCCCCTCGAGCAGATACGTGTTGTGTACCCAGCCGATTCCGCTTTGCACATTGACGAGGGTGGACGAAGGGTGCCCGCCCCACGCCGGGGACGTCGCTCCGTAAGAGACGCCCGGCCAGTGATTGATCGCGACCGTCCCGTAACGGAGATCGTCGACGGTGCGCTCCAGTTGCTCACGCACGGGAACCGAGCGCTCGAGCGCAGGATGGATCATCACCGTCGCGTTCAACGAGCCCCACAGCGTGTCGTTCATGAAGCCGGTTGCGGCGTGAAGAAACTCGACCGGGTCCACCGGGTCGAGCCGGGTCTCGGTGATCACCGCGCAGAACGGTTCCACGGAGAACTGCACCGCGTCCGACGCCCGGCAATCGACATCTTCAATGATCGTCCACGGCAGGCGTCCGTCGCCGGCTACGCCGATTTTGCGGACCCGGTCCTGGCCGAGGGTGAGCGTATCGTACCGATCGAAGGCGCCGGGGTAATAGGCGCGGCGGGTCGGCGTCTCCGACAGCGCCGCGGTGAGCTGACGCAGGAACGCTTCGCGCTGAGGCCAACCGCGGCTGGTGATCAGCACTTTGGCCGCGTTGCAGTTGAACGAAGCATTGTTGGTGATCATCGCCGCCACATTGCGGGCCATGAACGTGAGCTGACGCCGACTGTACTCCGCGGGCACCACGCACACCGGGCCCACGTTTCCGAGCTCCGACGTGATCGGTTTGACCAGGAGGGGCTCGTTGGCCGACCGGCGGCGCTCTCGCTCCGCACCGGGCGGGCCCCAGACGATGGCGTCGTGGGTCTGGTTCGAGCCGGTGATGTGTACGTCGGTCACCGCGGCGTGTTGGACGAGATATTCACCCACGGACCGGCCGCCATAGACGACCCGCAGGAAGCCTCGATCGATGAACGGCGACAGCGCGGCCTCCAGAATCGGCCCTACCCATTCGTTGACCGGATTGACCTTCACCATGCACACCCGCCCTTCGGCGAACATTTTGGACAGCGCGTCCATGGCCGGAATCGAAGACACGTTGCCCGCGCCGAGGATCAGCGACACCCCGCCTTCCGGGGTTCCCTGGCGATAGAACCTGCCCGCGCCCGCGATGACCTGCTCTTCCGTCAAGCCGTCCTGCATGACGTGGACCGCTTCGAAGCCTCGGAACAGCGCTGCGTCCAGGGCGCCGGTGGGAAACACGTCAACTTCGGTTCGTCCATCGGACCGGCGCCGTACGCGATCGGGCGCGACCGACGGTCGACCGGCGTCTAATCGCTCGAGGGTATCGGCGAGCAGCCGCAGATTACGCATCGTGGGCAGCGGCCCCACCAGCCACTCCTCTGCGTGGTCATAAGGCAAACCTTTGGCGCGGTGGCCCTGCTCCGCCCACTGCTCCGCCACGTCCGCGGTGTGCTTCATCGCCTCTCGAAGCAGAGCGATCTTTTGCTTCAGGTCGAGACGAGCGAACGTTCGGGCTTCGTGCTGCAGCACGTCGAGGGCTTGGTCGATGTGGGCTAGGTCATCCGGGCGTGCGCTTTGCACGCCTCCGGTCAGCGTCTCGGTGGCGAGGCTCATGGTCCTACGCAACGTTGACGCGGCGACGTCGTCAAGAACGAGACCTCGTCTTCGCGAGGCTCGTCACAGTTACAACGACCCACACACTCTACCTTGAGCGGCGATGTCGGCGAACGAGGATGGGTGGGAGAGCTTGGCGGACGTCAGCACGATCAACATCAGCAGTGATGATCCCACCGTCCCGTATCAAGACGCCTACACCGGCGCCCCCGCGCCGGCGGAGAGTGCGGTCGAGCTCGCGGTGCGCATCCTCGCCGCCACCGGTCAGCCTCTGTTGGCGCGGCAATTGGCCGAGAAGTTGGCCCGATGGTCGGTGGACGTCACCGCCGCCGCCCTCGATACCCTGCTCACCGACGCCGCGACGTCGGAGCCCGAGCTGATGCGAGACCACCTCGGCCGCTGGCGTCTGCGTCCAGCCAGCCCCCTTCTGTAGGTCGAAATCAGGGATCCGGGGGACTAAGCGGCGAGCGCGCGCAGCTCGTCCTGCAGGCGCTCGGGGATCTTGTGGAGCTTGCCGGACTCGATGAACGCCTGAGCCTCACCCCTCAGCTCGAGCGCGATGATGCACGCCGCCCGCGCCTCGAGAACCCGGCCGCGCTCCGGCGCCCGCTTCAGGTAGCTCCACGCCTCCTGGTAGTCGTCCCGCAGCGCGGCCACGACCCCCAGCACCTCCCACACGCGGCCCAGCACCTTGCTGCCGATGTTGGTCTCGGCCCGGACCTGCTGCCCGAGTCGGTACGCTTCGTCGTAGGCGCCGGCCTCGTAGGCCGCCTCCATCTTCTTGGCCAGATCCGCCGCGAAGCGGTTGGTGACATAGATCGCACCGGACGCGGACGGACTGTTGATCCGCTCGATGTTCAGCCACGCCAGATAGCCGGCGATGAGAGCGGCGAAGCTCCCCAGGGCGCTGTAGGCAAGGATGGCCGCAGTGATGCCCACCGCGGCGCCGACGTAGTGGGTGATGCGCTCCCCTGAAGCGCCTCCGAACGCCTTCACCAGCCCCAGCCGGAACAGCTGACCGCCGTCCAGCGGCCACAGCGGCAGCAGGTTCACCAGGCTCCAGAAGATATTGATGAACACCAGGTTACCGAGCACCGCGGCCAGCAGGGGCTCCGACGCCAAGGCCGCCGGCCCCATCATGGCCTGCACCCCGAACGAGCCCATGCCGAGCACCAGGCCGGCGGCGGGCCCCGCGGCGATGATCAGGGCCGCGTCACGCTCGCGATCCGGCCGCTCGTGGCTGCACAGTCCCCCCCAGCCGTGCAGGGTGATGCTTGGCGATAGCCGAAAGTACTGCGCCACCAGCGCGTGGCCCATCTCGTGGACGAGGATGCTGAAGGTCAGGACGACCAGGAACGCGATGGAGCCGGCCAGGCTCCCACCGTTGAACGCCAGCAGCGCGACCAGGATGAAGAAGATCGGGGAAAAGTGAACGGGGATGCCCCGAATCGTAAAGAGGTGGACGCCACCGGAGAACATGCGGGTACTCAAATCACCCGGGAGCCCGCTGACAAGCCTTGTCGTCGGTTGTGACGGCCGGGCGATCAGTAGCGCCAGTCTACGCCGGCGTACCCGAAGAAGCTCTCTTGAGCCGGAAGTACGGTCTGGTTGGCGGGGGTCCCGCCCACGCCGGTCGCCTGATCATCGAGCGCGCTGGGGACCACGATCGCGATGTTCTCTTGGAAGTACCGGAAAGACCCTCGGAACGAGAGGGCACCCGAGGTCCAGGATCGAGGAAGGGTGAAGCTGAGATCCAGCCCCGCGTCGAATCCCCCGATGTCGCCGAAGAAGTACCGGCCGCCGGCGCTCGCGGTCAGCCCCTGCCAGCTGCGGCCGATCTGGCCGCGAACGATGCCCGTTGAGGTCGCCTCCTGGTCGATGATGTAGGTAAAGGCAGCACTCGCGTTAAGGATCTTGGGGTCACGGTATCGTACGCCCACTGTGGGCAGAGACCGGAAGGTGGCGAAGTTGACCTCCGCGCCCCCCAGATCCTCGTCCAGCTGGTCGTTGGTGACGTTGGTGTCGCGCAGCAAGGTGTTCCAGCGCACGTAGCCTTCGAGCTCACGCAGGAAGCGGTAGCCGGCCCGGATCCGGATCGAGTTGTAGACGGTGCTGAGCAGCGCCCCGTCGAAGGTGGCGATGGGGTTGTTCTGGCCGTCGAGGATCACCGCCTCCTCGGCGTCGGGGACGCCGGCCTGGTTGCCGTTGGGGTCGACGATGAAGCTCGTCCCCTCCGTGTTCACGAACAGGACGGTGCTGAAGCGGCCGCCAGCCACGGACAGGCTGAGCTTCGGCGACGGGGTGTAGGCCACGATGAGGTCGATGTTTTGAATGACCTGTCCGTCACGCCCTTCCTGATTGCTCGGCAGAACGTCGAGCCATCCGTTCAAGAGAACGTTGAGGCCGCGGGTGATGGTGTAGCCACCATCGAGGTAGACGAAGATCCGATCCGTCCCTTGTGCGTTGGCGTCGACGTTGGCGATGGTCACCCCGCCCGCGATGTTGAAGGTGAGCCGATCCCACAGGATCGACGCGAACGCGCCCCCGGTGTACCAGTCGATGCTGACCACTTCCGGCTGCTGCTGCAGCCAGTTGTAGCCGTACGGATTGCCGGTCACCCCGCCCCACGCGCCGACCATGAGCTCGGGAACGATCCGGAACCTGGCCGCAACCCCGTCGGCCTGGGCGTATCCGGCTTCCCGGATCGCCACCCGCCCCACCGCGACGCCCCACGCGGGGCCCGTGCGCCGACGGCGCCAGTCGGTCCGGCCCCAGCTGAGATACAGCTCGTTCACTCGGTAGTCCGTGGGGCGATTGCGGGCTCGGCCCGCGAGCTGAGGCCGAGCCTCCGCGTCGATTTGAAAGCCGAGTTGCGTCTTGGCGATCCGCTGATAGCTCACCGTCGTTCGCGCCCGCAAAACCTCGAGCGCGGGCTGGTTCTGGTCGATCGTCTCCAGGTGGTAGAACCCGACCGATGCCCGCGCCGACAGCAGGCCCTCGTCGCCCTGCAGGCGCTGGCCGACGGTGGGAACCCCGGCCGCGCGGGGCACCGCCCGCTCCGGCAGCGGCTGGGTGATCGGCACTTCGGAGACCACGGGAACCATCGCCCCGCGGTTCGACCACCGCGACGGTGTGCCGCGGGTGACCCGAGATTTGGATCGGCC
>JANQQN010000118.1 GCA_028289325.1 Myxococcota bacterium
CTGCGCGGGGCACGTCTCCGCGGGCGGCAAGCCATGACCAAACGGTGTCGGCGGGCGCGCGAGGGGAGGGGCGATCGCTGTCGACGACGATCTCGGGGTTGTCGGGCGGCTCATAGGGCGTTCCAACCCCCGGCAGCTGGGTGATCTTGCCGGCATCGGCCATCCGGTACAGCTGCTTGGGATCGCGGCGCCGGCGCTCCCGCTCTCCGCAGCGCAAGAACACCTCGACGAATCGCCCCACCCTCGCCCGGACCGCATCTCGGTGCGACCGCCGAGGCGCGGTCGCGCTCACGATCACGAAGATGCCGCCATCGGCGGCCCAAGTCGCGATCTGCCCCAACGTGTTGTACACGCACTCGCGTTCCTGAGGCTGGTAGGTGGGCTCCGGGGTCATCACCGCCCGCAGGGCATCACTGTCGAGCCAGAGCGATGCTCGCCCCACCGCCCGCACCCGCGACCACACCTGCCGGGCGAGCGTGGTCTTACCGCTCGCCGGCATCCCCGTGAACCACACCACCAAGCCCTTGGGGTTCATAGAAGGAGCTCCTCGACCGCCCGGGGATCGAAGGTCGCCCCTTCCAGCAAGCGCTCCGCGAACATCAAGATCGTCTGCCGAACCGCGTCCGAAATGTCCGGATACCACGCAGGGCTGGCCAGCACGAGCGCGCGCCACGCGAAGAACGGCGCCACCAGCCCCAGCATCGCCCGATCTTCAGTCCGGTCCAGATAGCACTTCCAAAACTCCTCCCACAGCGCCCGTAGGGCACCTTCGAAGCGGCCCCGATGCACCAGGGCGAAGAAGATGTAGTTGATGCTCAGGCACGTCGTGTCGTCGGCCGGTTCCCCGATCGCGCCGCGACTGCAGTCGAGCACGTGGAGCGCATCGTCTTCGTCGAACAGAAGATTGAAGGGATGAAAGTCCCCGTGGGTGCGACGGCACCGCCCCTCGAAGCGACGCAACCGCCACCGCCATCGGCACACCGCTTGCTCGAATCGCTCCTGCCGCTCCTGAGGAACGCCGCGGGTGTCCGGGAAGGTATCGATCAAGCCGAAGATCCCTTCTCCCGCGCCAACAGTGTCCCGAATCGCCCGCCGGTAGGCCATCGGCGGGCCGGCCACCGCGTGAAGCTCGGCCAGATAGCTGGCCAGCGCCTGTGCCCGGCGCAGGTCCGTGCTCGAAGCTCGCTCGACCCCCGCCAGCCGAACCAGATCCTTCGCGTACAGATGCCCTGGGGCGTAGTCGGTCACCAAAAATGGCTCACCCCCGGGCATGCTGACCATCCGGCCGGATTCGTCGAAGGCGCCGAAGTCCAGCGCATGGACGTGCTGGGGCAAGCCGTTGAACGTGTCCATGCACAGCGCGAGGGATCCCACGCGGTCACTGCGGCGGTCGTGCCCATGGTGATCGGAGCGCATCGTCCGCACCACGATATCGTGGTTGTCGCCCCCGGAGGTGAACGAGGCGTGGACCGGGCAACCATAACCATGGGCCTTGAGGTCCGTGACCGCATTCTGACCGAGCACCTCGTAGGACACGAGCCGAGCGTCGTCATACCCTCGGCCCCGCAAGTAAGACTCGAGACGTTCCGGCGTAAGCAGAGGTAGGCCCCGACGCTCGTTGTGTCCCATACACTCTTAAAGACCAAGAAGCCTGCCAGACCGAATCTCTGCGGTCTTGGGCGCAATGGTGACGCCTGCGTAACGCACATCTGGCTCCCGTAACATCGCGTGATTCCGACCATCTTGGACGAACCTAAGGTCGGCACGGTTTCGGCTCGCTACCGGGCGAGAGAGGTTGAAACAACCCGCCGCTGCAGGCGTACTTTCAGCGTGGAAAACCGCCCGCTGCCTGGCCCCACCGTGGATCCGTTGGGCATCGTCCGGTACCCAACGGGGTACGCCGGGGCGCCGCGAGCCTATGGCCCCGGGCTTCGACTCGGGGCGGCCGCGCTGCTCGTGGTCTTCGCCCTGGTGGTCGTCGTCTCCACCGGGGTGAGCCTCGGCCGCTACTGCTTGACCAGCGACGGCGCGAACGTCAGCCGCCTCGCACCTTGGATCGACGGGCGGGGCGAGGTCCCCGCGACGCCGCAGCACCCGCCGTCAGGATCCTGAGGCCCGACGACTTCGCTTTCGTTCGTCCCCGCACCTCGCTACCGTCCCCCCCGTGGCGCGCGTCACCCATCTGGCACGGCCTCCGCGCTCGGTGTCCCTGCCCCTGCTGCTGTCCACCGTCGTCGGCGGGATCCTCGGCGTGTTCGGCTGGGTCTTCTTCGGGTTCGGCATGATCTTCGTGTGGATCTTCGCCGCGCCGGCGCACCTGTGGTCCTTGGAGTCCTATGGGCCCACCGAGGTCGTCATGGGGGAGGCCGTACGATCGAGAGGGACCAACGCCAGCGAAAACGAGGTGGAGGTGGTGGAGGTCATCTATCGTTATACGACGCTTGATGGCGACACCTTCGAGGGCCGCGGCTTCACGACCGGCATCTACTACGACCCTCAAGAGCCGCTGGAGGTCCGATATCTCCGTCGCGACCCGGCCCGCTCGGCGGGCTCCCCGCTTCGCGACAGCATGTTCGGCGCCGGCGCACTGATAGTGCTGGTCTTTCCGCTCTTCGGACTCATCTTCATCGTCGTCTCTGGCTTCGGGGGTCTGAAAACGGCGCGGCTGTTGATCTTCGGGGCGCTCGCCCACGGTCGGCGCATCCGTCGGGAAGAGACCAGCACCCGAGTCAATGGCAAGCCGGTGTACAAGTATACGTTCGAGTTCCGGTCCGCGGGGGGCGCGACCTATCAATGCGAGTACCGCACCAACCGAGCGGACAAGGTGGAAGACGAGGCGGAGGAAGCGCTGCTGTACGACCCTCGACGCCCCGAGCGAGCCACGGTTCTTGATGGCCTGGTGGTGAAGTGGCGGGTGACGCCCTCCGGCGGCCTCGAAAGCGCCAGCGCCTTCGCGGTCATCAGCCTCCTGCTCGCGCCCGGCATCACCATCGTCGGGCATGGCCTGTATTGGCTGAGTCTATAACTGCGGAGAACGGAGGAACACGGGGTCGATGACCGCCTCCGCGGCGCGAATGCGGTCTGCGTTCACCCGGGTCGTCACCATAACGCCTCAGCCGGCAACCTTCTCGACCCGGGCCGGAACCCACTTGTGCCACGGCGTGCCCACGAATTCGTCGCGGTCTTCGACCGCGGTCAGCTCATTGGGCGCGATGCCTCCTTCCCCATCCGGACCCACACCGATGCCTGTTCCGTTGGGGAGCGAGATGTGGCCGGCCTGCATCATCTCGGAGACCTCGACCGTGACCTCCGCCGTGCCCCGCTTGGTGGCCAGCCGAACCTTGTCCCCGCTGGTGACGCCGAGCTTGCTCGCGTCGACGGGCCCCATGCGCAGCGCGCCGCGGAGGTCCTTTTTCCGCCACTCGGGGTTGCGAATGATCGTGTTGGCGGTAAACGAGCGCCGCTCGCCCGCCGACAACACGAAAGGAAACGCTTCGTTCACGACCGTCGGGTCTTCGTCTTTCAGGCCCGCGACCACGTCCAACAGGTCGGGCAGCGCGAGCTCGATCCGCCGGTTGGGCTTGTCGACCCGGCTTGACACCGTCGACCATTCATCCACCGCGAACACCACCCCCGACGGGCTCGCGAGCAGCTTCTCGAACAAGGCGTTGGTGGCCGCGATCGGCCCTCCACCGAATCCTGCTCGCTCCAGCGAAACGGCATCGGTCATCGCCCGCCGGGCGACGGCGCCCCACACCGCCGCGCCTTCGGCGAGCCCGGCCGGCAACACGGGCCCCAGCGTACGGTACAGCAAGACGGGCGCGATGGCCCCGAGCCGCTTGTCGGCGAGGACCTGGGTCGCGAAGAGCTGTCCGAAGGCGTCGAGCCCCTGCTCGGCCGCCGCCCGCAGAGGCGCGACGTCTTCGGGCGTCATCGCCCCCAGCGCTTCGCACAGTCGGGCGTGGATCTCCGGCTCCGACAGAACGCCCTCGGGCGCCGACAGCAAGGGATGCCGCAGGTGGAAGTAGTTGTGGGGAAACTCGAAGTTGAAGAAGGTCGCTTCGGCTTTTTCGAACTGCGTGGCCGTGGGCAACACGTAGTCGGCGTGGCGCGCGGTCTCGGTCATTGCGACGTCGATGACCACCGTCAGCTCCAGGGCATCGAGGGCCTCGCGAAAACGCGGGCTGTCGGCGAGGCTGTGCGCGGGGTTGGCCGCTTCGATCAGCATGGCTCGGTAGCGGTCGGGATGATCGGTGAGGATCTCCTCCGCGATGACGTTGCAGGGAACCATGCCGCCGATGATGCGAGCCCCGGCCACCGGACTCGAACGGCCGCTCTCCGCCCCGCCTGCGATGTTGACGATCGGGGTGGGCACGAACTGGGCGCCGGGCTTGCCGAAGTTCCCGGTCAGCAGCCACAGGAAACGATGCAGATAGCTCACCACGGTCGAGTGGCGATTCATCTGGACCCCGAGGTCCTCGAACGTCGCTACGCTCTTCGCCTCGGCGATCACCCGCGCCGTCTCGCGGACGAGGGCCTCGTCGACCCCGGACCGCCGGCAATACTCGGCCACCGGGACATCCGCCAACACGCGTTCGACTGCTTCGAAGCCGGCGGTGTGCGCCTCGATGAACGCCCGGTCGATCGTCCCCTCCTGCACCAACACCGCGGACAGAGCGGCGAGCAGCCAGGCGTCGGCGCCGGGACGCACCTGCAGATGGATGTCCGCCATGGCCGCCGTCTCGCTCTTGCGGGGGTCGATGACGATCAGGGTTCGGGCCGGATCGCGAGCGAGCTCCTTGAGGGTCACCCGAGCCCGGGCGATGGAGTGCGACTGCCAGGGATTCTTGCCGATGAACAGGCCGACCTGGCAGTGCTCGAAGTCGCCGCGGGTCATCGTGCCCAGCATCCGGTCGCTGACCCAAAACTCGCCGGTCTTTTCTTGGGCCAGGGCGCTGGACCGGTACCGCGAGCCCAGTACCCGCCGCGTCGCGGCCGCGTAGGCGCCGGGCAGATGATTGCCCTGTCCACCCCCGCCGTAATAGAAGATCTTGTCTCCGCCGTGCTGGTCTCGCACGGCCTTGAACTTGGCCGCGATCTCCCGGATGGCCGTGTCCCAGTCGATGGGCTCGAACGTTCCGTCGCTCTTGCGGCGAAGGGGTTGGGTCAGCCGCCCTTCGTGATTTTGGTAGTAGTCGAGCCGGTGGGGCTTCTCGCACGCGTAGCCCTGAGAAGAGGGGTGCGCCTTATCGCCCCTGAACCGGACCAGCCGTCGGCCATCGTCGCCGCCGAGCTGAACCTCGAGCCCACAGTTACACTCGCAGAGGATGCACGCCGTCTTTTTCCACTCCATGACGTCTTCGATCGCACAATTTGGTCTTGTAAAGCAACCAGATCCCCGCCACAAAGAGGAGCGACGATGCGCCGGCGGTTAGATCACGAGAACTGCGCGGTGGCCCGCGCGCTGGATATCCTCTCGGATCCATGGGGCTTTCTTATTCTTCGAGAAGCGTTCTTGGGCGCCCGCCGCTTTCGGGACTTCGAGGAGGGGCTCGACATCTCCAAGAACGTTCTATCGGCGCGACTCGCCCGCCTCGTCGACGCCGGCATCTTCGAGACCGAAGACCGAGGGCGCTACGGCAAGCGATACGAGTACCGTCTGACCGCCAAAGGTAAAGACCTCGCCGTGGTCATGACCGCGCTCCGACAGTGGGGCGATCGCTGGGTATTCGGCCCCGGCAACGAACCGCTCCAGGTTCTCGACCGCCGAACCGGTCGACCTATTGCCCGCCTCCGTCTGCTCGACGACGAAGGGCGGCCGCTTCGGGGCGCCGACATCGAGGTCCGGCCGGGGCCCGGTGCGTCACCCACCACCGTCGCTCGCTATCGCGCGCGGCGCAAAGACCACGACGACGATTGAGTTTTCGTCGAGTCCGAGCCCGTCGTCGGGCTCGGGCCTTCGCG
>JANQQN010000122.1 GCA_028289325.1 Myxococcota bacterium
CCCCGGATCCGCTGGTCGCCGTGGCTCGCCTAGCGGTGGCTTCGGCGCCGCCCAACGCCCGGCCCGGCGCCCGCCTCGCCGTGGCTGCCGCCCTCGTGGAGGCCGGTCGGCGCGGCGCGGCCCGGCGCTTCATCGCCGACGATGATCGGGCGCCCGCGGCCTACGTGCGGTGGGCGAGCTGGGATGGCCTCGATCCCCGCCGCGCGGTGGCCGCGGCGCGGCGGGCCGCGCCGGCCAAACAAGAGCTCGCTCTGATCGTCGCCGAGTCCGTCTTCGCCCGTGGACAGACCCCTCAGATCCCCGACGGTCCGCTGGACACCGAGGCGTGGCAAGCGCGTCGGGACCGGCTGCGGGCCGCGGTCGCGCTCAAGGCCGACCGGGTCGCGGACGCGCTGGACGCGGCGCGTTCCGCCGCGCGCCGCGCGCCAGACGACGACCAAGGCCTGGTTTTGCTCGTCGATGCCTTGGTCGCCAGCGGCGAGGTCGATCGGGCGCGGTCGTTCGCCGAGACCCTGCTCGCCCGCCGCTCGACGCGGGTCAATCCGTATCGATCGCTGCTGGCCGCGACCGTGGACGCGCCACCGCGGCGGAAGAAGCTCACCACCTTGCGGAGCCTGGCGTGGGAGCGGCAGCAAGCCAAGCTGCGGTCGGTGTCCACCCGCCGAGAGAAGGTGCTCGCTGCGGCGCGGGACGCGGACGGCGGACTGGGAGCCACCGGGCTCGACGCGCTGCGGGTGAATGAGCCGACCCTCGCCCTCGCTGCGGATCTCGCGATCGCGAAACGTGGCTCGGCTGGCGCCGCGCGGGCGGCTCGGGAACGCATCCTCTCTCGGTGCGCACCACACCTGATGGCGTGGTTGGCGCGGCGGGGCGATTGGAGCCACACCACGGTCCGCATTTCGCCCTACGGCGATCCCGTCGACGTTCGGGTGCCTCTGTCGGATCCAGATCCTGGGCGGTGTCCGGGGGGCCCGATGCGAGCGGTCGGCCGTCGGTTCTGAGCCTCATTGACAGGCCCCCCTCGGTCGGGCCCCACTGCTGGGGTGGCAAGTAAGGCAGACCGACTCTTCAATCCCCACGGACGCCGCCATTATCGTAAAAATTATGACCTGAGAGAGGTGCCGATCGGACTCGCGTTGGTCGTGGGTCTGGTCGCGGTCGGGGGTTGGGTCGCCTACAAAGGCGCGCACCCCGACCCCAGTCTGCTCGCTTTGGACGTCGTGCCGGCCGGCGACAAGTCCGCGACTGCGAACGAGGCCGCCGAACAGCCCGAGGGCCGCGGTCCCTTTCCCGAGGGACTGGCTGCCGAGGGCTACAAAGAAAGCTCGGTTCGCAGCTACGACCCCGACACCCTCTACGTGAAGATCAACGGCCGGGCGGGATACTATCGAAGCTTCGGGGTCGAGAAGCTGTTCTTCATGACCCTCGAGAAGATCGACGATCCGACGACGATCGTGGACCTCGAGCTGTACGACCACGGCAAGGTCGATAACGCCCTGGGCGCCTACAACGGTGAGCGAGGCTCGGACAGCCAGCCCCAGGTGGGCGACAAAGGCCTGTGGCACTACGCGCGAAACGCGATGTATTTGACCCTCGGCCGCTACTACCTGCGGGCGGTGGGCTCCGACGAGTCACCGGCGATCCGAGCCCAGCTCGAGAAGGTTCAGGCCCGATTCGAAGCCGAGGTCAACGGGGAGCCGCTGCCGTGGGCCTACGGCCTGTTCATCGGCAAGATGGGTTTCAAGCCCGGGGCCCTCAGCTTCTATCCCGAGAACGCCTTTAACTTCAGCTTCGCCAAAGACGTGAACGTGGCTCGCCTCGACGACGAGACGGAGCTGTTCGTGGTCGCCGTCGCCGACGAAGAACAGGCCCGGGCCCAGGCCCAGCGGTTCATGACGGGCTTTCAGGAGTACGGTGCGGACAAAGGACAGGGGTGGATCGAAGATCGTTACATTCAAACGATAGCCACCGCTCGCGCGAAGGCTCGATGGTTGTACGGGGTTCGAGGTGCGCCCAACCTGAAGGCGGCCGAGGCCGGTCTGGCCCGCATCGAAGCCGGGCTCGACGGCTTCGAGATGCCCGCTGCCGCGCCGCCTGCATCTGATCCGTCCGACGAAGACCCGCCCGGTGAGAACGAGGCAGAGGCCGCCGACGCCCCGGCGGCGGACGACTACAGCGAATAGGTCCAGGAATATGGTACCCATCGAACCCATCGAAACGGACGGCCACCGATGAGCAGTCAGAGCGAAGACGCGTACAAGCGGTCCCAGCGGCGCGAATTTCTCAAGCAGACCGGCCTCGCGGCGGGGGCCGCGGTCGGAGCGGGGATCGGCGCCACGTTCCTGCACGATCCAGACGGCGAGCGCGGCAAGCCCAAGCCGAACATCCTTCGGCTTCCGGAAGGCGGTTACGCGATCGAGCCGCCGTCCACCGCTGCCTACCTCGGTGTAGCCCGGGGCGAGCGAGTAGAGGCGATGCTCCGCGGGGCCGTCGACGCCATCGGTGGCATCGACACCTACGTCAAGCCGGGTGACGTCGTCCTCATCAAACCCAACGTGGCGTTCGAGCGGGTGGCTCAGCTCGGCGCGACCAGCCATCCGGAGATCGTCAGTGCGCTGGTTCGACTGGCCCGCGACGCGGGGGCCAGCGAGGTGCGGGTTGCCGACAATCCGATCGAGTCACCGGAGGCGTGCTTTGTTCGCAGCGGCGTTCAGAAGGCGGCGCTGGACGCCGGGGCTCGGGTCTATCTGCCCCGTCCGAGCGACTTCGAGATTCTCAACGTCCCGGGGGCGAAGTGGATCGAACAGTGGCCGTTCTTCGCCGCCCCCTTCCGCGGCGTGAACAAGGTCATCGGCGTGGCGCCGGTAAAAGACCACAACCTGTGTCGGGCCTCGATGACCACCAAGAACTGGTACGGCCTACTCGGTGGCCGGAGAAATCAGTTCCACCAGGACATTCACGGCATCATTACCGATCTCGCGTTGATGATGCGGCCGACGTTCGTGGTCCTCGACGGAACGCGAGTGATGTTCCGGAGCGGTCCCACCGGCGGCAGCCTCTCCGACGTCAAGATGGGCAACACCATCGTCGCCGCCCGCGACACGCTGACCGCCGATTCGTTCGGGTGGCACGAGCTGCTCGGACGACACGGCGAGGAGCTACCTGGCTACTTCAAGCAGTCGGTGGAGCGGAAGCTGGGCAATCCTGACTTCCAGAACGTGTTCAAGAAAGAGGTTCAGGTCGGATGAGCAGTGAAGTCATCGTTCAGCCGAAGTGGCTGAAACCGAAGAAAGAGGCCCCGTGGTACGCCCGAAAGCTGCGGATCACCACTATCCGCGTCGTCTTCCAGGCGTTCTTCTTTGCTCTGTTCACCTTCTTGCTGTGGTCGACGTGGTTCTCGCGGCTGGGCGGATATCCGGTGTCGCTGTTCCTCGAGGTCGATCCGTTGGTGGGTTTCGCGACCGCGGTGTCCACGAGCACCGTGTATCGATGGCTGTGGCGAGGGATGTGGGTGCTCGTTCCGACCCTGCTCCTGGGCCGAGTGTTCTGCAACTGGATGTGCCCCTACGGGACCCTCCACCAATTCGTGGGCTGGGTGTTCAACATCCGCGGTAACAAGGAGCGAATCGATAGCAATAGGTATCGCGGGGTCTATCAGCTCAAGTACTACATCCTGGCCGTGATGCTGATCCTCGCCGCGTTCGGGTCGCTGCAGATCGGCTTGCTCGACCCGATCTGCCTGCTCGTCCGAACGTGGGCCGTGGCGCTGTCGCCGGCCCTCGATTTTTGGTCGATCGAAGGGACGTCGGCGCTCGCCGAGGCTGGGGTCGACGCCGACCTGTCGATCTTGTCCGCATCGCCAGGCGCGCCCGACCAGCGGATCTTCGGCGGCGCGTGGCTGGTGGGCCTGATGATCATCGGTCTGGTGGGGATGAACTTGGTCATCCCTCGCTTCTTCTGCCGGGTGCTGTGTCCGCTCGGTGCGTTCTTGGGGGTGCTGTCGCGCTTTGCGCTGTGGCGGATCGACCGCGACGTCACCAAGTGCACCGACTGCGACCTGTGCCTCAAAGGCTGCGAAGGGGCTTCGGACCCCCACGACGCGCTCCGAAAGAGCGAGTGCTTCGTGTGCCTCAGTTGCATCGACGACTGCCCCGAAGACGCGATTTCGTTCCGTCTCACCCCGATCCCCGTCAAGGATCGGATCATCGGCAACATCAAGAAAGGCACGGCCACCCTGTTCGGGCAAAAGGTGATCTCCAAGCGGCCGGAGACCGAGGTGAAGTGGCCCGCGGTGCCGCGCCGGCGGTGGGTCTTTGCCGGCATTGCCGGCGTGCTGGCCTATCCGTTCCTGCGGCTATCGAAGGCGGTGAACGCGCGAGGTTTTCATGAGAAGGCCATCCGGCCTCCGGGTTCGGTCGCCGAGGGTGAGTTCCTCGAGCGGTGCATCAAGTGCGACCAGTGCATCAACGTGTGCCCGACCAATGTCTTGCAGCCGTCCACCCTCGAGCAGGCCGGCCTGGAAGGCTTGTGGACCCCGGTCATGGACTTCTCGGTCGGGTTCTGCCAGCTGAATTGCACCCTGTGCAGCGAGGTCTGTCCCACCGGGGCCATCCAAAAGACCAGCCTCGAGAAGAAGCTCGGCGAGGCCGAGTACGCCGACCAAGGCCCGGTCCGGGTAGGGACCGCGTTCTTCAACCGCGGTCGCTGTTTGCCGTGGGCGATGGAGACCCCGTGCGTGGTGTGTGAGGAGGTCTGCCCGGTGACCCCCAAGGCCATCGGGACCTACGATGTCGAGATCGAGCGCTGGGACGGCACCAAGGTGACCCTCAACCGCCCGTACATGCGACCGGAGCTCTGCATCGGCTGCGGTATCTGCGAGCACGAATGCCCGGTCGTGGACGACGCGGCGGTGTACGTGACCGCGATCGGTGAATCGCGCTCTCTCGACCGACAGCTCTTGCTCAAGAGCCCCAAAGAGACCACCTGAGCCACGTGCTTCTCCAAAGCGCATACCGCCCCGCGTGGTGGCTGGCCAATCGCCACCTGATGACCATCTATCCGGTCTACCTGCGGCCTCGCGTGAAGCTGCGGACCCGTCGGGAGCGGTTCGAGCTGCCCGACGGAGACTTCGTGGACCTCGACTGGGTCGATCCACCGACCGATCGGCCGGCAGCTACCGTATTGCTGCTCCACGGACTCGAAAGCTCGATCGACGCCGGATATGTCCGCGGAACGTTGGCCGCGTGTCGGGCGCGAGGGTGGCGGGCGGTGCTCATGCACTTCCGCAACTGCAGCGAAGAGCCGAATCGGCTCCGTCGCACGTACCACAGCGGAGAGACGGAAGATCTGCGCACCGTGATCGGGGCGCTTCAGGATCGGTTCCGCGACACGCCGCTGGTGGGGGCGGGGTTCTCATTAGGGGGCAACGTGCTGCTCAAGTATCTCGGCGAGACCGGCGTGGATACACCCTTGGTCGGGGCCGCGGTGGTGAGCGTGCCGCTGATGTTGTCCCCGTGCGCAACCCAACTGGAGCGCGGCTTTTCGAGAGTCTACGGCCGGCATCTGGTCGGTCTGCTCAAAGCGGGGCTGCGAAAGAAGCGAACGGCGGTGGATCTCGGTCCTCTGGACCGTGCCGACGACCCCGACATCCGCACCATTCGCCTCTACGATGAACACGTCATCTCGCCGATGTTCGGTTTCGGGGGGGCTGAGGACTATTACGCCCGATGCAGCAGCCGGCCCTTTCTCGGTCGTATTCGGATCCCCACGCTCATCCTTCACGCGGCCGACGATCCGTTCATGACCGAAGAGGTGATCCCTGACGAAAGTGAGCTTTCGCCCCAGGTAACCCTCGAGCTGTCGCAGAAGGGGGGGCACGTCGGGTTCGTGAGCGGGCCCCCGTGGCGGCCCTCGTATTGGTTCGAACGCCGGATTCCCGAGTTTCTCGGGGAAAGGATCGCTTGACCTCGAGGCCAGGACCGGGGACCGCTAGAGGAACATGATTCGCCGAACTCTACCCAATGGACTCAAGGTCCTCGTCCAGGAGAGCCGCGTTTGTTCCGTCGTCGCGGTCCAGGTGTGGGTCGGCGTCGGGTCGGCGGATGAGCGGCCCGAAGAGGCGGGCTTGGCCCACGTCCACGAACACATGCTGTTCAAGGGCACCGCGCGCCGGAAGGTGGGGGCGATCGCCAAAGAGATCGAAGCCGCGGGCGGAGACATCAACGCGTGGACGAGCTTCGATCAGACCGTCTACCACGTCACGATGCCCAGTCGGGAGCTCGACGTGGCTCTGGATATCTTGGCCGACGTCGTCCAACACTCGTCTTTCGACGAGGAAGAGCTCGCGCGGGAGCTCGAAGTGGTGTTGGAGGAGGTCCGTCGGGGACGAGACCAACCGTCGCGCGTTGCGTCGGAGATGCTGTTCGGGACCGCGTTCGAGACCCACCCCTACGCGCGCCCGGTCATCGGCCACGAGGAGACCATCCGCGCGTTCGACCGGCCGATGATCCTCGACTTCTATCGCCGGTGGTACCAGCCGCAAAACATGTGTCTGGTCGTGGTGGGGGACGTCGACCCCGAAGAGGTGTTCGACCACGCTGCGCGCTTGTTCGAAGCGAAGCTGAACGACGGCCCACCGCCCACGCGAACGCGACCTCAAGACCCTCCGCAGACCGAGATTCGCGGCCGGTTCGCGGCGCAGGACATCAACGAGACCCATCTCGCGCTGGCGTGGCCGTCGACTCGGCTGTCGGACGACGACACCGCGGCGCTCGACGTGTTGACCGTCCTCCTCGGGGCCGGGGAGAGCTCCCGGCTGTTTCGGCGAGTCCGGTGGGCGGCCCAACTGGTCAACGACTGCTACGCGGTCTCGTACACGCCGCAGGACCGAGGACTGATCGTCGTCGCGGGCCAGGTGCACGGCGACCGGGTCCTCGACGCGTACCGCGCCCTGCTCACCGAGACCTTACGCCTGCGGTACGAGGAGGTGGATCCTTCGGAGCTCGAGAAGGCTCGGACGATCATCCTCGCCGAGACCGTTTACCAGCAGGAGACGGTGCAGGGCGTGGCGCGAAAACTCGGCTACTTCGAGCTCGTGGCCAACGGGGCCGAATTCGAGAAGACCTACTTCGATCGGGTCCGGCGGGTGACCGCGGCCGAAGTCCAGGAAGTGGCGCGGCGATATCTTGCCCCCGACGCGTTCACCGTTTCCGCGCTGACCCCCCTCGCGCAGCGAGACTCGGTTGATCTCGACCGGGTGAAAGCGGTGGCGAAGACCGTCGTCGACGGCCTCGAATCCGAGTACGCCCGCCCCCCCGCGACCGCGGGCGCGCTGGGGGTCACCGACGTTCGGCTTCACAACGGCGCTCGGCTTCTGGTTTTACAGGACCCGTCGGTCCCTCTGGTCAGCGTTCGTTCGGCCTCGGTCGGCGGCCTCATCGCGGAAACCGAGGGCACCAACGGGGTGAGCCAACTGTTGAGCGAGCTGATCGTTCGCGGGACCAGCAAGTACCCCTACGAACAGATCGTCCAGGAGGTCGACGCCATGGCCGGCGGGCTGTCGGGCATCTCGGGCCGCAATTCGATCGGTCTTCGCGGCGACTTCCTGAAGGAATCATGGCCCCGGGGCTTCGAGCTGTTCGCCTCTTGCCTGCTCGAAGCGACGATCCCCGCTCCGGAGCTCGAAAAGGAGCGGCAGGTCCAGCTCGAGGATATCGCGGCCCGACAAGATAGCTTGTCGACGATCGCGTTCGATCGGCTGCTGCAGACGCTGTATGCGGCGCATCCGTACCGGATGCCCGCGGTGGGCACCGAGACGTCGGTCCGGTCTCTGACCCGAGACCATTTGGTCGAAGAGTACCGGCGCCAGCTGCGGCCCGACCGCCTGACGGTCTGCGTGGTCGGCGATGTTGACGTCGGGGCGACCATCGACATGGTGCAGCGGCGCATCGGTCGCGCCTCCGTTCACGCCGACGCGACGACCGTCGAGCGACCCGGGCGTCCCGAAGCGTTCGATGGCTTTCGGACCGCGTTCACGGCTCGGGACAAGGCGCAGGCCCACCTGGTGCTCGGGTTTCGCGGCTACGCCCTTCACGACGACCGTCGGTTCGCCCTCGACCTGTTGTCCAGCGTTCTCGGGGGCCAATCGGGGCGCCTGTTCCTGGAGCTGCGCGATCGCCGGTCGCTGGCTTACTCCGTCGGCGCCTACGGGCTCGAGGGTCTCGATGCCGGGTACTTCGCGGTGTACATCGGGACGGCGCCGGACAAGGTCGAGCAGGCCGAGTCGGGCATCCGGGCCGAGCTCGAAAAGGCGGTGTCCGCCCCGATCACCGACGAGGAGCTGTCCCGCGCGAAGCGGTACCTGATCGGCGCCCACGAGATCTCGCTGCAGCGGGCCAGCGCCCGGTGCGGCACGATGGCCCTGAACGCGGCCTACGACCTCGGTTACGACGCCCACGCCCACTACGGGGATCGGATCACCGCCGTCAGCGTTGCGGACGTGCAGGCGGTGGCCCAGGACATCATCCGGTTCGACGCTTGCGTGCGGTCGGTGGTCGGTCCGAGCTCGCCGCAGACCGCTGACCGCACGCGGCGGCCATGACGGTTCCGACGACCACCGCCTGGACGGCGCTGACCGTTCGTCTCGCGCCGGCGGCCGATGCCGTCAGCCTCGACCTCGCGTCGGGGGCGCTGTTCGAGCTCGGCGCGGGTGGGCTCGAGCAGCGGGACGGCCCTCCGCTGGAGCTGGTGGCTTCGTTCCCGGCCACCGAAACGCCCGAGGCGCTCATCGGCCGCGCGCTGGCGGCCTTCGGACGCCTCGGCTTGACCATCGATGACCTCAGCGTATCCGCGTGGCCCGACGTCGACTGGTCGACCCACTGGCGGCGCCACTTTCGCGCTCTGTCTTTCGGACGCGTGTGGGTGGTGCCGAATTGGCTCGAACCACCACCCGAGGCGGAGGTCGTGCTGCGGATCGATCCGGGAATGGCGTTCGGCACCGGCCTTCATCCGACGACTTCGCTGTGCCTCGAACGCATCGTCGAACTCTCGCCGATCGGAACGCTTCTCGACGTGGGGACCGGGACCGGAATTCTCGCTTTGGCGGCGGCGGCCCTCGGCGCGCGGGCGGTGGCCACCGACAACGATCCGGTCGCCGTGGCCCTCGCCG
>JANQQN010000127.1 GCA_028289325.1 Myxococcota bacterium
GCCGGCAGCTTGCGAAGCCACGTCTCGATCTCGCCGAGCTCGATGCGATGACCGCGCAGCTTCACCTGGTGGTCGGCGCGGCCGAGGAACTGCAGCGCTCCATCGGGATTAAAACGAACGAGGTCGCCGGTCCGATACAGACGTCCGCCGGCGGGCCCAAAGGGATCGTCCACGAATCGCTGCGCGGTCAGCGCCGGGCGCTCGTGATAGCCCTCGGCCACGCCCTGACCGCCGATCACCAGCTCGCCGATGGCGCCTCTCGGTACCGGGCGAAGCCGCTCGTCGAGAACGTGCGCGGTCACGTTGGCGATCGCGCGGCCGATGGGCACGCTGGGCCACCGCCGCTCGCCTCGCCCCTGAGCGCCGTCGAGCGGGTGCATCACCGCGTACACGGTGGCTTCGGTGGGGCCGTAACCGTTGATGACCGTGCCGCCGACCCGCTCCACGAGGCGTTGGGCCAGGTCGGGCGGCAGGGCCTCGCCGCCGACGATCATGAACCGCAAGTTGCGTAGCGCGCGGTCGGCGTCCAGCTCCTCCAGGACCAGCCGGGCCTGAGAAGGGGTGCACTGGAAGTGGGTCGCGCCGTGGGCGATCATCAGGCGGCAAGGTTCACTCGATACTTCGCGATCGTCGGGTTGCACCACCACCGTCAGACCCCGGCATAGGCTCCACAGAATCTCCACCACCGAGATGTCGAACGAGATGCTGGTCACCGCGACCCAGACGCCGGGCGCCGCGTCGCTTGCGTCGTCGGGGCGAGGCAGGACCTCGTCCATGGCGACAAAGAGGCTTCCCACGTTGCGCTGCTCGACGACCACGCCCTTCGGCCGGCCGGTCGAACCCGAGGTGTAGATGACGTAGGCCGGGCTTTCGGGGCGCGAGCGGTCCTCCGTGGACGCCCCGGACCCGGTGTTGTCCGGGGCGTCGACCAAGATGGGGGTGTAGCGGTCGTCGAAACGCTCGGCGAGGGCAGAGGTGGTGATGATGCGCTCGACCCCCATGTCTTGCAGCATGAAGTTGATGCGGTCGAGAGGATAGCTGGGGTCGAGGGGCAGATAGGCGCCGCCGCTCTTGAGAACCCCCAACAGCGCTACGACCATGTCGACGCCGCGCGGCACGCAGACGCCCACGAAGGCCGAGGGGGCGTCCGAAACCCGCGACAGCTCGGTCGCGAGCACCGACGCCCGGCGGTCCAGCGCGGCGTACGTCAAGCTCTCGGTCCCGCTGATCACCGCGACGTCGCCCGGGCGCAACTCGGCTTGCTCGCCGAACGCGCGGGCGACGGTGAACGGGCCCACCTTTCGCCGCGCCGCCGTGGGGGCGTACGCGTTGGCGGGGCGAACGATCGGCAGGTCGTCGATCCGGGCCCCAGGATTCTGCGTGGCGCTGTCGAGCAAGGTCAGGAGAGCCTGCAGCCAGCTGGCCACGGTCTCCTCGCTCAAGATGTCGGCGTAGTACTGAAGGTTGACGGTGTCCCCGTCGAAATAGAAGACGAGGTCGTTTTGCGCCGAGTCCGGCACGTGGGGCGCCGGTTCGGCCCGCAGTTGATCCGAGAACGCGAGCTCGGTCCGCGCTTCGCGCCGGAAGAACATCGCCTGCACCACCGGGTTGCGACCCGGTTGCCGGTCGGTCTCCACGGCGCGCACGATCTCGTCGAAAGGCGTCTCTCGGTGCTGGAGCGCGCTGAGCACGGTGGTTCGGACCCGCTGCAGGAGTTCGGGGAAGGTCGGATGACCCCGCAGGTCGATGCGAAGGGGCACCGTGTTGAGAAAGAACCCGATCACGTCTTCGGTCTGTTCCGAGCCGTTGGACACCACGGTGCCGATGACGATCTCGTCTTGGCCGGTCAGCCGGTGGAGCAATAGGGCATAGACGGCCAGCATGCCCGAGAAGGCCCCCTTGGCCGCTCGCTCCAGCTGATGGAGCGATTCTTTTTGCCCGTCGGTCAGGCGGACCTGCAGATTCTTTCCTCGTCCGGTGAAGCTCCGGGGGCGCACGTAGTCTTCGGGAAGCTCGATACGAAGCGGCGCGCCGACGAGGGCCTGTTTCCACCACTGCAGGTTATGTTGCGCTTCCGGCCTCGACAGTCGGCGGTTGAGAGCGGTGGTCCAGTGGGGGTACCCGTGGGCCAACGGGGGCCAGTTCGGCGCCGCCCCGCGGACCCGGGCCCGATAGGCGTTTGCGAGCGCTCGCTCGAACAGGAGCTCCGACTCGCCGCCGAAGATGATGTGGTGGGTCAAGATGATGAGGAAGCTCCGCTGGGGCGATAGGCGGATGAGTTCCGCCCGCAGCAGCCGGCCGCTCGCGAGGTCGAACTTGTGTTGAGCCCCGGCGTCGAGTCGGGTCCGAATCGCGGCTTCGGCCGCCTCCGGTGATAGCTGGCGTTCGGTCCAGTCGATGGAATCGAGTCGAAATGCGGTATCCGTTGCGATCCGGTACCGCAGCTGGCCGTCTTCGTACACGAACGCGGACCTGAGCACCGCGTGGCGATCGAGGATGTCGTTGATGGCCGACTCGAGGGCGTCGACGGAGAGCGCGCCGTGAAGCCGAAAAGGAATAAGTAGGTTGTAGACCGGCGTCTCGGGCAGGAGCGACTCCAGGAACCAAAGCCGCGCCTGCATCGGCGCGGCGAGGTACAGCCCCGACGCGTCGACCGGGGGGTCGCCGATTGCGTCGTCCGAGCCCTCGGCCGAGACCTCGTTCGAAGACGCACTGTCCTGGTCGAGTATGCCCGGGCGCTCGGTCGATTCGGCGTCGATGGCCGCCGCGACGTCGGCGAGGGTCCGCGCTTCCATGAGCTGCTGCGGCTGTAGCGCGAGGCCCGCCTGATGGGCGCGAGAGACCACCTGAATGCTGAGGATCGAATCGCCGCCCAGCTCGAAGAAGCCGTCCTCCCGCTCGACCTGATCGAGGTCGAGCACGTCCTGCCAGATCGTCGCCAGCGCCCGTTCGGTCGGGCTCCAGGCCGCGGCTTCGGGCTTCGGGACCGTGGTCGAAGGGGAGGTCTGCGGCGCGACGGCGCCCCACCGCTGATGCAGCGCGCCGCGGGCGAGCTTGCCGTTGGGCAGCCGCGGGAAGTCATCGATGACCCGGATCTCGTCGGGGACGAGCGCGGTCGGCAGCCGCTTCGCGGCCCAGATTCGCAGCACGTTCGGGTCGATCGCGTCGCCCGGCCCCCGCGCGCGTACGAACGCCAGCAGGCGTTGGGCATTTGTGGTCCGTCCCGCGAAGACCGCCGCTTCGAGGACGCCGGCAAAGTCGGTGAGGACCGACTCGACACCCTCGGGTTCGATGCGGTGGCCTCGCACTTTGATCTGGTTGTCGACGCGGCCGAGGAAGGTGATCGTTCCGTGGTCGTCGACAACGGCCAGGTCACCGGTTCGGTACAAACGCGCGTTCGGGGTGAACGGGTCGGCGACGAATCGGTCGGCGGTTTGCTGGGGGTCGCGGTGATAGCCGGGCGCGACGCCCGCGCCGCCGATGTACAGTTCGCCGGGAACGCCGGGCGGTCGCAGTCGACGTAGATCGTCCAACACGTAGACCGTCGCGCCGGGGATCGGCTTCCCGATCGGCACCGCCGAGCCGTCATGGTCGGTGAGGTCGTGTTTGGTCGCCCACACCGTGGCTTCGGTCGGACCGTACTCGTTGTACAGGCGCGCAGTGGGCATCCGCCGTCGATGGATCTCGATGACCTCCGCCGTCGCCGCCTCCCCGGCGACGATCACCGTCCGCAGGGTCGACCACGGCGACAAGTCGGCTTCCTCCAGGATGACGCGGTACAGCGATGGCAGCATCAGGGTGTGGGTGACCGCGTGGCGGGACACCAACTGGCTGAGCCGGCCCAGGTCCTGCTCGATCTTGGGCTCGGAAACGACGAGCAGTCCGGATGAGGTCAGGGTCCAGAACAGGCCGGCGACCGAGCTGTCGAACAGGACCGAGGACATTAAGAGGAAGCATCGCGGCGGCTCGGGGTAGGCGCGATGACGGGCCACGGTCGAGGTGACCAGGTTTCGGTGCAGGACCACCACGCCCTTCGGCCGGCCGGTCGAGCCTGAGGTGTAGATCACGTAGGCGGGGTCGTCGGGCTCAGCGAGGGCGGTGGTCGGACCGGGCGCGGGCGCTCGCAGCGAGTCGCTGCTCAAAACCCGCACCCCGTCGCCGACGTCGAGCTCGCGGCGGGTCGCGATCACCACTCGGGCTTCCGAGTCGTCGATGACGTGTTGCCGAAGGTGATCGGGGTAATCGGGATCGACGGGAACGTAGGCCGCGCCGGCCCGCAGAATGCCGACGATGGCGACGACGAGATCGACGCTGCGCGGGAGGCAGACCGCGACCCGCGACCCTCGGCCAACCCCGGTGGCCGCGAGGTGACCGGCGACGTGGCCGGCCCGAATCCATAACGTTTGGTAGTCGATCGTCTCTTCGCCGCAAGCGACGGCTGGCGCCGTCGGCGTCCGGCGGGATGCGGCTTCGATCAAAGCGTGGATCGTCGATTCGGCGACGGGTTCGGTCGGTTCATTCTTCGCCCGGACCAGCGCGGCCCGATGGTTCGAGGGGGACAGGGAAGGCTGGTCCGCGAGCGGCCGGTCGGCGTGGGCGGACATCGCCTGCAGGAGGGTCGATACTTCGTCGAGGAGACCCGCCACCCCCTCCGGGGAGAGTTTGGCGCGGTCGAACACGGCGTCGATCACCAGCGCGTCGCCAGGGTGAACCAGGAGCGCGAGAGGGTAGTGACTCTGGTCGGTCAGGTCCTGCGATTCGACGGAGAGTCCGCCGGCGAGACTATCGCTGGGCGCCGGATAGTTCTCGAGGACGACCAGCGAATCGAATAGCTCGTCGCCGGTGGCCCATTCGCACTCCGATTGAATGACGGGCAGGGGGGTGTGTTCATGGACCGTAGCCGCGTTCTGCTGATTCTGCAGGGCGGTCAGGTAGTCGGCCGTCGTCTGTGTCTCGTCGACCCGAACCGTCACCGGTAGGGTATTGATGAGGAGCCCGACCATCGCTTCGATGTTCGCGATGGGGGCCGATCGCCCCGAGGTCGTCGAGCCGATGACCACTTCCGTTTGGTTCGAACGCCGGGCGAGGACCAGGGCCCACGCGCCGAGCAGCAAAGTATTCAGGGTAACGCGAATTTTTCGCGCGGTGGTGTGGACATTTCGGGTCGCATTGCTCGTCAGGCGAGTGGAGACCTGGCCCCGACCCGAGTCATCGCCGGTCGGGCCGGGGGCGACGATCGGTGTCTTGCCCGGGGCCTGCCCCAGTTGTTCGCGCCAATAGTGCTTGGCCTCCGTGAGGTCCTGCTGGCGGATCCAATCGGCATATAGTTGATAGGAAGGCCGGGATAGCCCACGCCAAGGAAGGCCCTGTAGCCGGGCCTGGTAGGCGGACCACACATCCAACAAGACAGCGGCACTCGACCACCCGTCCAAGATGATGTGGTGGGCCGTCCACACGAACAGCCATCGTTCGGGGCCGATGCGAAAGAGGGCGAACCGCATCAGCGGCGCGTGATCGGTGGCGATCCCCGAAGCCCGGTCGTTGGCCAGCCACGCCGCCCGGTGAGCGTCGAGATCGTCGACCGCCGACCAGTTCCCCGTTTCCCACGATGGAACGACGTCGGCCTCGACCATCGCCAGCGGTTCATCGAGACCGTCCCACGGAAAGCTGGTGCGAAGAACCGGGCGCTCACGAAGGACGTCTTGCCACGCTCGTTCGAATGCGGCGGTGTCGAGACGACCCCGAAGCTGAAGGCAGCACTGGCCGATATACGCTCCAGAGTTCGGTTTTAGAACGCTGTGAAACAGCATCCCAACCTGGGTAGGCGTTGGAACGTAGATACCCTCGACACCCGAAAGTTCCGTGGCGTCCTCGCTGAAACTCATGGCCGTCTCCAAGTCAGACGCAACGGCGCCGCTCCGACAGGATACTCCAATCGCCGGTTATAGCGCGCGCCGGACGTCGCCGCCATCGACTTTACCTTGAGCGACCATAGGTGGGCGTTGAGAGGGGACGACCCGGTTGCCCATTGCGTTTGTCGGGCGCTTCGTTCGATGTGTAGGTCTGATGAAGCCTCGCGCCTTCCTTTGTCTGAGCATCGTGTTCTTCGGTGGTCCGGCCTGGGCCCACCAGGCCGGTCAGAGCTATGTGTATCTGTCGGTCACCGACGACGCCCTCACCGGTCGTTTCGAGGCCACATTGAAGGACCTCGATCGTTTCGTGCCCCTCGATGCCAACAAGGACGGAACCATATCCTTCGACGAGTACGACGCACGAAAGGCGGAGGTGGGCGAGTACCTCCGCCGCCATCTGCTGTTCAAACAGGGCGATCGCCACGCCCGGGCGACGTTGTCCGGAACCCTGGATCTTCTGCCCACGCCCACCGGCGACTTCGCGCGCCATACCTTCGACGTGCCCGAGTTTTCGCCACCGCCGGCCGCGCTCGATGTCCGCTTCGACTTCATGTTCAACGACGGGGCGCCGGCTCACCTCGGGATAGTCCTCATCGAGAACAACACTCGGACCGGCGTCATAGACAACGAGGCTCACCCGGCCGCGCTTTACCGGCCGGGCGAAGAATGGCAGAGCGTGTCGTTCGATCCGGAGCCTTTCGGCACCGTCGTGGCCCGTTTCATTGGCGAGGGCGTCTGGCACATCTGGATCGGGCTTGACCACATTCTATTCATCATCGCCCTCCTGCTTCCCTCCGTCCTCGTGCTTCGGGAGGGGCGCTGGGTCCCCACCGACAACTTCGCGCAGTCGGCGTGGTACGTGGTGAAAGTGGCGACCCTGTTCACGGTCGCGCACTCCCTCACCCTGAGCCTCGCTTCGCTGAACCTCGTGCGGCTGCCGTCGGGGCCGGTCGAAGCCTTGATCGCCCTGTCCATCGCGGTCACCGCCTGGGGTAATCTTCGGCCGTACTTCGAAGGCCGGGCCGTCTGGCTCATCATCTTCGGGTTCGGCTTGTTCCACGGCTTCGGCTTCGCCAGCGTGCTGGCGCCCTTGGGCCTGAATCCCAGCACTTTGGTGGCCGGATTGCTCGGCTTCAACATCGGCGTCGAGCTGGGCCAGATCGCGATCATCGCGGTGTCGTTTCCCATTCTGTACGCGCTGCGACGAACCCCTATCTATCGACCCGTCGTTCTACAGGCGGGCTCGGTGGCTCTGATCGCGATTTCACTGTTCTGGTTCGTGGAGCGGTCGATGCACGTCTGGAGTCGAGCGCAGGAGCTGGGCTACGTATGAGCGCGGCGATGTCGAACGCGGACGACGCGTTCTCGTTGAGCCACGCGCAGCGCGTGTTGTGGGCGGGGCAGGCGTTGGCGCCGGATCGGCCGCTGTACAACATGGCGCTGTCCTTCGAGATCCGAGGGGCGATCGATCCGTCGCGGTTTCGGCGCGCGCTGCAGAACGTTCTCGCTCGGGCCGATGCGCTACGAACGTACATCGTCGACGGCCCCGCTGAGCCGCGCCAGGCGGTGGCGCCGCCTTCGGCCCCGCCGGTGGTCACCTTCGACCTCACGTCGGCTTCCGACCCCGCCGCCGCCGCCGACGATTGGATGGTCGCGCGAACCGAAGAGCGGATCGACCTCCGCCAGACGAGTTTCTCGACCGCCCTGCTCAAGTTGGCCGACGATCGATGGCGTTGGTTCTTTCTGCAGCACCACCTGCTGACCGACGCGTGGTCGATGTCGCTCATCTTTCGACGGGTCGAGCAAGCGTATCGGCTCGACGGCGAGGACCTTTCCGAGCGCCCGCAGTTTCGCGCCAGTGTAGAAGCCGAGCAACAGCGGGCGTCGTCCGCCTACGAGGCGGCGCGGACGTTCTGGCGCGACCAGCCGCACCCTGACCCCAACCTTCGCCTCTACGGCTCGCTCGCCCGAGACATGCCCTCGCGAAGCGCGCGGCTGCGCCGCGCGGTGAGCCAAGACCGGACTGAACGGCTCCTTCGACTGATCACCGAACCGGAGGTTCGCGCGCTCAGCCGAGACATGTCGGTCATGCAGCTGTACGCCGTCGCGCTGTTCACGTACCTGCGCAAGGTATCCGGCGAACGTCGGCTCTCGATCGCGCTGCCCGTCCACAGCCGGGCCACCGCCCGGGCCCGAGATACGATCGGCCTGTTCATCGAGCTGTATCCCGCGTCGATCGAGTTCGAGCCGAGCGACACTTTTCGAACCGCGGCGGCGAAGGTCCGAGCCAGCCTCCAGCAGACGTTTCGTTACGCTTTGCCCGGCGCGAGCTCGGTGCAGGACCTGCGGTCGACGAACGTGGTGTTGAACTTCATCAACGTCGCGTTCGGCCGTTTCGCGGGCTTCGAGACCTCCACCGAGTGGATTCACCCCGGCCACGTCGACCCTGGCCACGCGCTTCGGCTGCAGGTCCATCGCTTCACCGAGGGCGGTGACTGGCAGCTGTACTTCGACGTCAACGAAGCCATCGACGACGCGGACGGCGCCCACCGGGTGCCCGACCAGTTCTTCGCGGTGTTCGACGCCATGGTTGAGGATTTCGACCGGCGGATCGACGAAGTGGCGCTGCCGACGCCGACGCGCCGGATCGTGGGCCCGGTGGAAGACCGAGACAACTCCACGGTCCTGAGGCGCTTCGAAGCCCAGGTTGACCGGCAGCCGGAGGCGACGGCGGTTCGCGACGCGGACCGAGCGCTTTCGTTCGAGGCCTTGCGGCGGGCAAGCCAAGCCGTCGCCACCCAACTTCGGCGCACCGGGGTCGAGCGGGGGGACCGGGTCGGACTGCTGATGACCCGCAGCGTGGACAGCGTCGTCGGTATCCTCGGCATTCTCTACGCCGGGGCGGCCTACGTTCCTCTGCATCCCGAGACCCCGCCCCTTCGTCTGCGGCAGCTGCTCGACGACGGAGAACCGACGGCGATCCTGACTTGCCGTGCCGACGCGGCGATGGCCCCGGTGGCGGATCGGCCGTTGGTGTTCGTGGAAGAGGTCCCCGAAGAGATCGACCTCTCGCGGCTGGGCGGCGGCCCGGATTCGAACGACGTCGCGTATGTGCTCTACACGTCGGGCTCGACCGGTCGGCCGAAGGGGGTCTTGGTGACCCACGAAGGTCTCGACGAATACGTGGCCTGGGCCAGTGGCGCCTATGCGTTCCCTCCCCAACCGACCTTCGCGCTGCACTCTGCGCTCACCTTTGACCTGACGGTGACCTCGCTGTTCGTGCCTTTGGCCACCGGGGGCACCATCTCCGTCTATCCGGAGGTCGCCTCGACAGGCGACCTGTCGGTGCTGGAATCGTTGACCAACCCGGCGATCGATGTCGTCAAGCTGACGCCCTCACACCTTCGATTGGCCATCGACAGCCTTCGCCAGCGCGCCTCGACGCCGGCCGCGCGGCGGCTGACGCTCATCGTGGGTGGGGAGGCGCTCGACACCGGGCTCGCGCGGGCGGCGTACGACGCCCTCGACGGTCAGGTTGCGATCTTCAATGAGTACGGTCCGACCGAGGCGGTGGTCGGCAACATGATTCATCGGTTCGACCGGGCGCGCGACACGGGGGCTGAGGTGCCGATCGGTCGTCCCGCCGCCAATACCGAGCTTCATTTGCTCGACGAGGGGGGCCATCCGGTGCCGCCTCGGGTGCCGGGGGAGCTCTACATCGCCCGGCGAGGGCTCGCGCTCGGATATCTGGCGCGCCCCGAAGAGACCGCGGCTCGATTCTTACCCCACCCGACCGAACCGACCCGGCGGCTCTACCGCACTGGCGACCGCGCGATGGTCCGAGACGACGGTGTGGTCGAGTTCCTGGGTCGTTTCGACGATCAATTGAAGGTGAGCGGCATTCGGGTCGAGCCGGCAGAGATCGAACACGCGCTCGCCGATCACCCCGACATCCAGCGAGCCGTGGTTCGGCTGGCCACCGTCGGCGCCGACGATCCGCTGGCGGTTCGTTGCACCCGCTGCGGTATCCCCGCCAGCTATCCGGACATCACTATCGAAGCGAGCGGCGAGTGCAACATCTGTACGGCATACGGTAGATACCGAGACCGGGTCGCGGCCTACTTCAAGGACTACTCGCAGCTGGAGGCCATCGTTCGCGACGCGGCGACCCGCGCCAAGGGGGACTACGACCTTCTGTTGCTGCTGTCGGGCGGCAAAGACTCGACCTACGCATTGGTTCGGCTAGTGGAGACCGGTGCGCGCGTCCTCACCGCCACCTTGGACAACGGCTACATCTCCGACAGCGCCAAGGCCAACATCGTTCGGGTCACGGGGGAGCTCGGGGTCGACCACGAGTTCTTCTCGACCCCGAACATGAACGCGATCTTCACCGACAGCCTCGAACGCTTCCACAACGTGTGTCAGGGCTGCTTCAAGGCCATTTACACCCTCGGTACCCAGCTCGCCCACGATCGAGGCATTCCGGTGGTGGTCACCGGTCTATCCCGCGGGCAGATGTTCGAGACCCGGCTGAGCCCGGCCTTGTTCGAGGGCCGCGCGGTGGACGCCGACGACATCGACGCCATGGTTCTCGAGACCCGCAAGGCGTACCACCGGGCCGATGATGGAACAAATCGATGGCTCGATACGCGGATCTTTCGAGACGAAGCGCTCTTCGACGAGATCCAATATGTCGACTTCTATCGATACTGCGATGTGTCGCTAGACGAGCTGTTGGCGACCTTGAAGGCGCGGGTGCCGTGGGTCCGGCCTCAAGATACGGGACGCTCGACCAACTGCTTGATCAACGAAGTCGGCATCTTCGTCCACAAGAAGAAGACTGGCTTTCACAACTACGCGCTGCCCTACAGCTGGGACGTTCGCTTGGGTCATAAGACCCGCCAGCAGGCGGTGCAGGAGCTCAACGACAAGATCGATTCGGCGAAGGTGTTCAAGATCCTCGATGAGGTCGGATTCGTCGACGACAGCCTGTCCGCCCGCTCCGACGCCGCCCGCCTGGTCGCGTACTTCACGGCACAGCGATCGCTTCCGCCCGCGGAGGTGCGCGATTGGCTCCGCCAGCGCCTGCCTCGGCAGCTCGTCCCCCACGAGCTCATCGAGCTCGACCGGTTCGAGCTGACCCGAAACGGCAAGGTCGATTACGAGGCCTTGCCGTCGCCGCAATGGTCGCAGCGGGTTCGGCGCCACGACTACGTTCCCCCCCACGGCGACGTGGAGACCTCGCTGGCTTCCGTGTGGGCGGCGGCGCTGCGCACGCCCCGCGTGGGCCGTAACGACAACTTCTTTGACCTGGGCGGAGACTCGATCGCCGCCCTCCAGATCGTCGCCCGCTCGGCCGACGTCGGCTTGGCCATCACCGCCGGCGAGCTCCTTCGACACCAAACGATCGCTAAGCTGGCTCCGGTCACTCGGCGCCTCGAGCCGATGACCCCCGCTTCGACGCCGGGGCCTTCGGGTCTCGACAAGCTCGATGACCGAAAGAAAGCGCAGCTGAGCAAGCTGCTGGCGGCCCGGCGAGCGCCGAAGAAGTAAGGCGCGGTGGGGTCGTCAGCCTACGCGGGTGGCGACGTAGGCGTGGATGGCGGACAGGGTCTGGAAGTTCTCCAAGGTGACGTCCTCGGGCGGGATGGTGATCTTCGCGGTGTCTTCCAGGTACGCGATCAACCGCGTCACGCCTAAGGAGTCGATGATCCCACCCAGGAGCAGGTCTTCGTCGTCGCCGATATCGATGTCTGGCTCATTGAGGATCTCGATACGGATGAAGTCTCGAATCGCGTCTAAGGTCATGACGTCGGGTCTCACCGGTGGCCGTCGCCGAGCTTGCGACGGTCGATCTTGCCGCTCGTGGTTCTCGGGAACGTTTCGAGGATGTCGATGGCCCGGGGGAGGGCGTAGGCGGGCAGCTTGCTGCGCAGGTGTCGAGTCAGATCTTCGGTCGACACCGGCGGCTCTTCGGTCCCCGCCGCCGCGCGTTCCGTGGAAGCATCGCGCTTGAGGGTGACCGCGGCCTGAATGGCGCGCGTTCCGTGTTCATCGGGGACCGCGTACGCCGCGGCTTCGAGGACTCCTGGGTGGCTGGCGAGGACCGCTTCCACTTCGTCGAGCTCGACCCGATGGCCTCGTGTCTTGATCATCCGGTCTTTTCGCCCCAGGAAACGAAGCAGGCCGTCTTTCTCGAGAACCGCAAGGTCGCCGGTTCGGTAATACCGGTCTTGCAGCGGCCCGAATCGCGGACGGTCGAAGAAGATGCGTCCGTTGAGGTCCGGCCGGTTCCAGTAGCCCTTGGTCAACGTCGAGCTCCGGATCAACAGCTCGCCGGGCACGCCCACCGGGCACGCCTGGTCATCGTCGTCGACGATGAGGTCGGCCGAGTTCCGGGACACGGTGCCGATGGGAAGCGGCATCGAGTCGTCGAAGTCGGCGGGGATGTCGTAACAGGTGCACGACGGCGCTTCGGCCGGCCCGTAGACGTTGGTGAAGCGAACGTTGGGCAGTCGCTGCATCAGGGCGCGAAGGTGTCGGGGGGGAAAAGGTTCTCCGCCGAACAGGATCCACCGCAGCGAGGCGAGCGAACGCTGTTCCATGACCCCTCGCTCCATCATCTCGATGAGGGTGAAGGGAACGGTGAACACCACCGAGATGCGCTCGTCGTCGATGTACTGGGTCCAGCTCGCGGGAAACTTGGTGATCGGATCCGGGACCAGCACCACCGCCGCTCCGGCCTGCGAGGTGGAAAAGAAGTCGAAGATGCTGAGGTCGAAGTGTAGCGGCGCGTGGCTCGCGACCCGGTCCGACGCCGTGAGGCCGAAGTGTAGGGCGCCCCACCGGGCGTAGCTGAGGCTGCCATGGTGGGTGTGCATCATGCCTTTCGGGGTACCCGTGGAGCCCGAGGTGTACATGATGTAGGCGAGCTCCTGATCGATCGTGGGCAGCACGGGCGCGGTCGTCGGCTGCTGTTGCGTGTCGCTCCACGAGACGTGGGTCAGCTCGTGCGGCGACGATAGGCCGTAGACCACCGGGTGACGGTCGGCGTCGAGGGACGCCGCGAGCGCGGTCAGGATACCGCGCTTGTCGTCGGCGCTGACGATGTGGCGGATGTCGCAGTCTTTGACGATGAACGCCAGTCGATCCGCGGGCATCAATGGGTCGAGGGGGACGAACGCGCCCCCGGCCTTGAGGATGCCGTACAGCGCGGGTCCGAGCTCGAGGGCCTTGTGCATGAAGATGCCGACCCGGCCTTGGGGCTCGAGACCGCGCTGGAGCAGGGCGTGGGCGAGCTGGTTCGACGCTTCGTCGAGCTCGCGGTAGGTCAGCGTTCGGCCACGAAACGACATCGCCGTTCGATCCGGTGTCGTCCTCGCGTGGTCCTCGACCGCCGAGTGAATCAGAAAGCCTAACATATCCGCCTCGAGTGCTTAGAGCCCGAGAAGGGCCGCGACAATGTTTCGCTGGATGTCGCCGGTGCCGCCGTAGATCGTGGCCCCGATGGCATCCCGCAGATCCCGCTCCACCTGGGCGTCGGTGGTGTAGCCCTCGCCGCCGTGAATCGCGATCGCGGCTCGACTCGACTCGGCGAACGCTTCACTCAGGTGAATCTTGGTGAGCGCCGCATCCATCATATGGGGCTGCTCGGTTTGGCGAAGCCAAGCCGTACGGTAGAGCAGCATTCGCGCCGTCTCCAGCCTCAGCTTCATGTCCGCGATGCGGTGGGCGACGGCTTGGTGTTTGCCGATCGGTATGCCGTTCCGCTTGCGCGACCGCGCGAGCGCGACGCTCTGCTCGAGCTGTCGCTCCATGGCCCCGACCTGGGGCGCCAGGACCAAACTTCGCTCCCAGCTTTGGGAGGCGTTGAAGATGCTGGCCCCGGCCCCGACCTTGCCCAGCAGGTTGGCCTTCGGTACTCGGCAGCCGTCGAAGCTGAGCGTGCCCACCGGCACGGTGCGCAGGCCCATGTTCGAGTCGGCGGGGTGGGCCGTGAAGCCTGGAGTTTGGGCGTCGACGACAAAGGCTGAGATCCCCCACCGTCCCGCCGCGGGATTGGTCTTGGCAAACACGATCGCAAAGTCGGCGATGGGGGCGAACGTTATGTATGTCTTCTCTCCGTTCAGAACGAAGTGCTCACCTTCCGGTGCCGCTGTCGTATCGAGTCCGAACGCATCCGAGCCGCTGCCTTCCTCATTGATGGCGTAGGCCCCCAGGAGATCGCCCCGCATGAGGCCGGGGAGGTACCCTCGGACCTGGGCCGGCGTCCCGAACTGCAGGAGGGTCTTTTGGATGCCCCACGTCTGCACCCCCAGCCCAAAGGTGAGTCCGTTGTCCCGGCAGGCGTAACCGAGGGCCTCCATGAGCACGGTGGTCGACAGGACGTCGTAACCCCGGCCGCCGTGTTCCACGGGGACCGCCCACCGCAGAATGCCCAGCTCCGCACACTGTCGCCACAAAGACCGGCTGAACTCGCCTTCGCGGTCCCGCCGGGCCACGTCGTGGCCGTCGCCGAACGTCGCCTGCGCTTCTTCGACGAATGCCTTCTTGAGCTCGAGATGCCGGGGACTGAGCACGACGACCCCCGGGGCGCCGATCGGTTCCGAGGACGAAGGTCGGGATCTTGTCTCGTCTGACTGGCTCAAAGCTTTCCCAACCCCCTCAATGATGATGAAGCCATCGCCGCGCATTCAGAAGAGCGCCGAAGCGAATGGGAGCCATCGCCGGCGTGTATAGCGCTGACGCGACCTTCATGACATACGCAACTTCGAGAATCGGTATGCGCAAGGTCAAGCGACACAAGAACTTCGAGCTTAGCCTCCAGCTCACCGATGGCTTCATTCGTCCGCCGCGCGACGCCCAGAGAAACTGGTTGATGAACCGGCTACTCAAAGAGCTGAGCGATGATCTGGAAGCGCTCGACGCGTCAGCGAAGACGTTCGTCAAGGGCGCCGAGCCCGCGGACATGAGCGACCGTAGCCAGGCGGCCCTCGAAGACACCGAGATCATGGAGGACTGGCAGATCGACGTCATGCGGGCCATGGCCACCGAAGCGTGCGCCACGCCGGGCGACATTCTGGAGATCGGTTTTGGCCGAGGCGTAGCGTCCGACTTCATCCAGGCCCACGGCGTCCGTTCACACACCATCATCGAGTGCAACCCGACGATCATCGAACGCGCCGAACAGTGGCGGGGCCGACACTCGGACCGAGATATCCGCGTCGTGCCCGGTTTGTGGCAAGACACGATCGGCGGGCTCGGACAGTTCGACGGGATCTTCTTTCATACTTATCCTCTCAATCACGAGGAGTTCATCGAGTACGTGTTCAAGGCCGCGACCTTCGCCGAGCACTTCTTCGACGCCGCGGCCGCTCATCTGAAGCCCGGTGGCAACCTTACGTACATGACGATGGAGATCGATTCGCTCAGCCGAGGGCATCAGCGGGCCTTGTTGCGCCGCTTCCGTACGATAAGTATGCGCCGCCTGACGGATCTGGGCGTGCCGGATTCGACGCGCGACGCCCAGTGGGCCCAAGAGACGATCATCATTCGCGCGTCGAAGTGAGGCCGTGCGAAGCGCCTGGCGCCGGGCTTCGGACATGACGAGACCCACGAAATGGAGCGCGCTATGGACGGCCGGCCGGCTGGCCGGACGCCGAATACTGGGTCAGTCGCCCGGCGGCGCGGACGCCGAGCTCGCCGATCAGCTGGCTGGTCAGCTGGACCAGATGAAGGGAATGGCGATGAAGGTCGGTCAGGCGATGTCGTATCTCGACGTGCCGCTGCCCGTCGAGGCCCAGGAACGACTCGCGCGGCTGCAGACCGGAATCCAAGGCATGGACGCGAGCGAGGTGCAGGCCGTCTTGGAAGACGCGTTCGGCGTTCCCGTGGCGACCCTTTTCGATACTTTCGAGCCCGCACCGGTGGCCGCGGCGTCGATCGGGCAGGTCCATCGCGCATCGTTCGAGGGCCGGGCGGTCGCGGTGAAGGTTCAGTACCCGTTCGTGGGGGCATCGTTCGACGACGACATGGGGATTCTGCGGCGCATCGGCGGGCTGGCCTCGATGGCGACCGCGGTCGATGGTCGAGCCATCGTCGACGAGCTCGGGGCGCGGCTCGAGGAGGAGTGTGACTACGAGCGGGAGGCGACGATGCAGGCCGCGTTTCGCCGGGCATTCGAAGCCGACCCTCACCTTTCGGTGCCCGCGGTGGTCCCCGAGCGCTGTCGTTCGACTGTCCTCACGTCTCAGTGGATCGACGGCGACCCGTTCGAGACCCTGCGGCGGGACCCCGACCAAAGCCGGCGAACCACGGCCGCGCAGGCGCTGGTGCGCTTCACCTTTCGCTGTATGTACGAGCTGGCGGCGGTCCAGGCCGACCCGCACCCTGGCAACTATCTGTTCGCGCCCGGCGGTCCGACCACGGTCCTCGACTACGGGTGTGTCGGCCTACTCGACGTGGGGATGATCGAGCACCTCAAGCGGATGGTGCGCGCGCTGCGCGACGACGATCGGGCCGCGTTTCGGCAGGCCAGCGTCGAGCTGGGGATGGTCCCCAACCCTCGGCGGTTCGATTTCGAGCACCACTTTCGAGTGATGGAGCACCTGCATCGACCGCTGCTGCAGCCAGACTTTCGTTTCCCGCGCGCCTACTTCACCGAAGGTCTGGGTTACAACGGCCCGAGCAATCCTAATGCTCGGTCGTTGAGTATTCCCCCGCCGTTCGTCTGGATTCTTCGACTGCAATCGGGATTGTGGTCGGTGCTCGGCAAGCTCGAGCCTCGCGCCGACTTTCGGTCGATCTGCGAAGAGTTCCTCGACCGGAGGATCGTTCCTTTGCGGCCGGTCCTGCGCCGGGTCAACGAAGGCCCCAGCGAAACCACCGTTTGAGCCAGGTCTTCGTCGAAGGGGTGAGTCGCAGCAGGCTGTGCTCGTTGGCGAGGTACAGCGTGAGCCAGCTTCGGGTCGGATACGGATGAACGGTTTCGAGGACGGTGGTCAGGCCCTTGTTGGCGGTCATCAACGCGGCCACCTCGGCCACCAGGTCGCCGGCGTTTCGTCCCACGAACGTCGCGGCCACGATGCGGTCGGTCCCGGAGCGAAGGTGGATGCGGCCGAAGCCGGGCGGGTCGCCGTCGGTGCGGGCGCGGTCGTTGTGGTCCGTCCCCAGGGTGATGGTCTGAATCTTCTCCCCCAGGGCCTGCAGCTCGGCGGGTCGCAGGCCGACGTGGGCTACTTCGGGGTCGGTGAACGTCGCCCAACTCATGGGGCTGCGCGGCTTGCGGGCCAGGAACGGAAGAAGGGCCGCGTACACCGATGTAACGCCTTGCGCGAACGCGGCGTGGGTGAAGTTGGGCCCCTGCGCGACGTCGCCGACCGCGTAGATCCGACGGTTGGATGTGCGCTGCCAACGGTCGACGATGATGCCCTCCTCGCGGACATCTACGCCGGCGGCATCCAGCCCCAGGCCATGGGTGTTGGGAATGCGTCCGACCGCGACCAAGACCTGATCGAACCGAAGCTGCTCGTCACCGCCGTCGGTGGTCAACGTCGCGAAGTAGCCGCGGTCGGCGCGTTTCACGCCGGCCAGCTTCGTCTCGAGCCGAACGTCCACGCCGTCGGCTCGCAATGAGGCCAGCAGCAGCGCCGATGCGTCGGGGTCGTCGACGGGAATCAATCGATCGCCGAGCTCGACGAGGGTGACTTCGGCGCCCAAGCGCGCGAAGGCCTGCCCGAGCTCACAACCGATGGGCCCGCCTCCGACCACCAGCAGGCGCTGAGGGAGCTGTCGAAGGTCGAAGACCTGCTCGTTGGTGATCGCGTGTTCGGCGAGGCCGGGGATATCGGGCACCCGCGGCCGCGCGCCGGTGGCGATCACCGCGCGTTTGAACCGAAGCTCGCGGTCCCCGACGGTGAGGCGATCGGGCCCGACGAACCGCGCGCGGCCGAACAAC
The DNA here is from genome assembly GCA_028289325.1 of Myxococcota bacterium. Taxonomy (GTDB): domain Bacteria; phylum Myxococcota; class Kuafuiibacteriia; order Kuafuiibacteriales; family Kuafuiibacteriaceae; genus JANQQN01. The sequence continues at coordinate 17,869 of JANQQN010000127.1, forward strand.
ACGTCGACGTCACGTTTGGCCAAGACCTCCGCCCCGTCGTCGTGGGCGATGTCGGCCCGGATGCTCCGCAGCTTCTCCATGACCCGTGCGAAGTCCACCCCCTCCACCTTGGCGTTCACACCCCAGTGGTGGGCGTGGCGCACCTCATGGGCGACCGATGCCGCGTGAAGAAGGGCCTTGGACGGCACGCAGCCGCTCACCAAGCAATCGCCGCCCAGCAGGTCGTCTTCGATCAGGGCGGTGCGCGCGCCGAGGAGGCCCGCTCCGCTGGCCGCGGTCAGTCCGCCCGTGCCGCCGCCGACGGCGATCAGGTCATAGGTGTCGGACCGGGGCGCCACGGCCCATTGAGCCGGGCGCACCAGGGCCAACATCCGCTGGTCGTGTTGGTTATCGGGCAACGCCATGGATGATGCCTGTCAGGATACTGGCTGTTTGGCCAGACCGCTTCCCTAACGAGGATGTTGGTGCGAAGCTTGGGCCATGCCGAGCGCGGTCCGTGGCTTCCTCGTAGAGCTCCCCACCGGTAAGCGACGCACGCTGGGCGCGGCGACGAAAGAAAGCTTGCAAGACGTCCTCCTTCGCCAGGCGATACCTCACTGGCGCGTGTGCGGGGGCAGCGCCATCTGCGGCACGTGCTGGGTCCAGGTGATCGAGGGCAACGCAGGGCCTCCGGCCCCCGACGAAGCCCAACTCCTCGCCCACTACGCGCCGCAGGTCGAAGGCCATCGCCTCGCCTGTCGCTTGACCGTCGACGAAGCGGAAGGGGCGGTGCTTCGGCTTCGCGCTCCGCCCTCGACGGTAGAGTAAGGCGGAGACCTGCCGGTGTGATCGGTCCGACGGGTCAGCATCCGGTGGCGCGGGGGCGACCGCAAGCCGGCGTGCAGTCGGTGGCCCGGCAGGTCATCTCCCGCGCCTGCGGCGAGATTTGATAGGGATACGCGGGACTTCGCGATTCACCGGATGAAGTAGGTTCGGGTGACGTGAAGGGTCTTCTGCGCCCGCGGCTTCAGCGACAGGCGAAAACGGACTTCGCTGTGGGTGTTGACGGTGTCCGACCCTGATGGCCAGTCTCGCGGATCGAAGTCACCGTGGGTGATCCGACCTTGGTCGCTGGCTTCGGTCACCCGACCGCCGGTGACCAGATCGATCTCCAGCCGGACAGGGTGCGGTTTGTCGCTGTTTACGGTGATCCGAGAGCGTTTGGTGATCTTGGCGTACGCTCGGCCGTTCCAGTCGAGCGCCTTTGTCTGCCGCCCGATCTCCTCTTCCTCGAGCTCGACCCGGATGTCGACCGCCGCCGTCAAGGGCAACAGCGAGCGGGCCCCGGGGGCGGTGAAGGTGAGCAAAGACTGCGCTCGAGGCAACCATCCATCCAACACCAAGACGGGGCCGGTGGTCCACGGGGTACGCGAGCGGTTCGCGAGGCGAAGCTGATGAAGCGTCGTGCCTTGTTTGGTGGGCGCCGGGCCCATGAGTTGAGCGGTGGACAGACGAACGGTGTGGATATGTTCGAAGTCGACGTCGTGGTTCCACAGCGAGATGGCCGCACGGGCGCCCTTGCCGAGGGTCATACGTCCGGCCCGATAGACAAATAGGTCGCTGTCCTTTTCGCTGATCGCCGGCACATCGATGGGCGGTGGCGACGGGCGACGGCTTCGGAGCTCCCCTCGACGCTGGGTAAACAGGGCGTTGCTCAACGCGGTCTGTTGGCCCATCAGCGCCGGTGCCGCCTGAGCCAAAGACCTGCGCAGCGTACTTTCGAGGGTGAGCGGAGAAGGAACGGCGTCGAATCTGAAGGTCGGCACGCCGACCACCAGGTCGACCTCGGTGTTTTCTAACGGTTCGAGCTCATTGATGAGCTCGCTTTGAAGATACAGCTGACCCTTCTTCTGGAGATCGCCCGTGAGCCGATAGGTGGGAATCCAGCGAAGGCCTTCGGTGAAGTAGAAGACCACCAGCTCGACGGGGCGGCCGGCGGCCTGTTGGCCCAAGTCGAAACTCAGTCGTTTGCGACGCTCGCGGCGGGCTATTCGGCGGTCGACCTGGGTCTTCAGCGTCCGGCCGGAAACGGTGCGGATGTAGGAGACGGGAAGCACGTGCTGCTGGGCGTCGGACGTCTCGATGACCGCGAACTGCCCTCCTTTGGTGCCCAGCTCCTTGACCTGCGGCGGGGTTTCGGGCCCGCCTTTGGGCGCGTCCAGCGGAATCTCGAGCAGGCGGACGACCGTGCCCACCAGCTCCGGACCTGGCGAGGGGCTCAGGCCGAGGGTCAGGCGCTGGCCAACGTTGGCCCGCAGGATGTCCGACATGCTGATCGCGGAGACCGGTTCGGTGTCGATCCGGTCCGCGTTGACCCACTGCGCCCGCATCCCGCGGATCGGGCGATCCTTGGCCGTCGCCCAGAACGCGCCCAGGATGGCCCGGTCGGGTACGCGGTCGGTGTAGACGCAACCGGCCGTGTCGGCCGTCCCCCGGGCCGATTTGACGATCAATGCGTACCCGTTCTTGAACACCACCGCGCGATCGGTGGTGAACTCGAGCTGAGATGACCCGGCGTCGGCAGGGCGAGCTTCGCTCGGACACGCGAAGGCGACCAGGATACCGTAGGCGGCGAAGACACTCGTGAGCATGCTCGAAGCCTAGATGCCATCGAGAGAAAGTGGTGAGCGGCCGGTCAAACGAACGTAAAAAGTTTGTTTAGAGTCTAGAAGATCGCGAGCTCGGTCTGCGGGCGGCGCAGAAGATCCACCACGGTGTTGAGTCCCTTCGTCAGCGCTTTTTCGTCTTCCGGGCTGCCGATGCACAACCGAACCCCGTCGTCGGGTCCGTCGGGTTCGGCGCTGAACGCCGATCGGGGCAGGACTCGGACGCCGCGATCCCGCGCGTCGGCGGCGAGCCGGGTTGCGCTGCGGCCGGTGGGCAACGTCAGCCAGACGAAGTAGGCCGCGGGGTCGCCCCGCAGTCGGACCCCGTCGACCTCGGCCAACGCGTCGAAGGCCAACCGCTGCCGACGCTCCGCCGAGCGGCGCTTCTTGATCACGGTCTTGGTCACCGTTCCGTTCTCGAGCCACGTGGCGAACAGCTCGGCCCCGAGGGGGCAGACCGCGAACACCGAGGACTGCACCGCGGACAGCAGCGCTTGACCTAGCGCTGAGGGGGCGGTGACGAACCCGACCCGAAGGCTGCCCGCGAGCGCCTTGGACGCTGCGGTCACCAGCATCGTCCGCTCGGGCGCCAACTCGTACAGAGTGGGCGTCGGCGCTTCGACCAGGCTTCGATGGATCTCGTCTTCGATGATCCAGCCCCGATGCTGCTCGACGATGTCCGCGATCTGGCGCTTGCGCGCTTCGGATAGAATCGCGGTGGTGGGGTTGTGCACCGTCGGTACGCAGTACAGAACCTTGGCGTCGCTGCCGGCGAACGCCGCTTCGAGGGCCTCGGGGACCAGGCCCTGCTCGTCGATGGCCACCCCGCGGACCTTCAACCCCAGCGTCCGAGCCGCCGCCAACACCCCAGGGTAGGTCAGGGACTCGACGAGGAGGGTGTCACCGGGAATCGTGCTGGCGGCCAGGCTCAAGAAGATGCCGTGTTGGGCCCCCCCGCTCACCAGCAGCGCCTCGGGATCGATCTTGACGCCCTGCGAACGCAGCCACGCCGCGCCCGCGGCGCGATGGCGAGCCCCGCCTTCCGGGGGCGGGTATCGCAGCAGGGATCGGACGTCAGGCCGGCTTGCGATCTCCCGCAAGGCGGCGGTCGGATCCGGGTCGGCGGCGTAGATCGGCCAGTTCGCGGCGAGGTCGATCGCTCCTGACGGCTCGCTCACGATCGACGCCAGCGGACTGTCGGCGCCGCGCTCGGGGGCCACGATCGTGCCTCGCCGTCGCTGGCCGATCACCAGGCCCCGGCGGCGCGCTTCCGCGTAGGCGCGGGTGACCGTGCCCAGCGAGACCCGCAAGGTATCGGCGAGCTCACGTTGGGGCGGCAGAGGGTCACCCGGGCGAAGCCGCCCCGCCGCGATGTCGTCGGCCATCGCCTTCGCGATCCACTCGTGCAGGGGCGCCGACGATGGCCGCGGCGACGTCGGTCGCCAGAGTTTTGTCATAGAGATATATGATACATTGATCTTCATCGATTCGGAGCAAAAGCTGTGGGGCATGGACCAATTGCTTCGCGACGCCGCTCGCCGGTCGCTCGAATACCTGCGAAAGGCCTCCGATCGACCCGTTTGTCCCCCCGAAGCTGCGCTTCGCCGACTCGACGAGTTAGACCCGAAGCTGCCCGATGATCCCACCCCGGCCGCCGAAACGCTCCGCCTTATTGATGACTTTGCATCACCCGCTACTGTGACAACGACCGGTCCCCGGTACTTCGGGTTCGTCGTGGGCGGGGCGTTGCCGGTGTCCGTGGCCGCCCACTGGTTGGCGACGGCGTGGGATCAGAACGTGGGGATGGCGGTCATGTCGCCGTCCGCGAGCCGCCTCGAACAGGTCGCTGGCGCGTGGTTGCTCGACCTGTTGGGTCTGCCGCCGACCAGTGCGTGCGGGTTCGTGACCGGAACCACCACCGCCCACATCACCGCCCTCGCTGCGGCTCGGCATGCGGTGCTGGCGCGAGCAGGGTGGGACGTCGAGCGCCGCGGCCTCAACGGCGCGCCGCCGGTGCAGATCGTCGGCAGCCGAGAGATCCACTCGTCGCTATACCGCGCGCTGGCGGTGCTGGGCTTAGGCCGCGACGGGGTGACCCACGTCGACGTCGATTCGCAAGGTCGCCTGCGGCCGGACCGACTGCCGCCGCTGCGGGCCCCCGCGATCGTGGTAGCCCAGGCCGGCAACGTAAACACCGGGGCCTTCGACCCCATCGACGAGCTTTGCGCGGCTGCAGCCGAGGCCGGGGCTTGGGTCCACGTCGACGGCGCGTTCGGGCTGTGGGCGGCGGCGGCGCCGTCGACCCGGCGGCTGGTGGCGGGTCTCGCGGGCGCAGATTCGTGGGCCACCGACGGCCATAAGTGGCTCAACGTTCCCTACGACAGCGGCGTGGCCATCGTTCGTGACCCCGCCGCGGTTCGGGCGGCGATGGCCATGAGCGCCTCGTACCTCGTGCGGGGGCAACAGGACGGCATGGAGTTCACCCCCGAGTTATCGCGCCGCGCACGTGGCGTCGACGTGTGGGCCGCCCTGCGGACGCTGGGGCGGTCGGGGGTCGCGGATCTCATCGAGCGTTCGTGCGCCTTCGCGCGGCGCTTCGCCGAGCAGCTGTCCGCAGCCGGCGCCGAGATTCTGAACGACGTCGTGCTCAACCAGGTGTTGGTGTCGTTCGGCTCCGACGAGCGGACGAGACGAACGGTGGAGGGGATTCAAAAGGAAGGGACCTGCTGGTGCGGGACGACCGAGTGGCAAGGCCGGGTGGCGATGCGCATCAGCGTCAGCGGCTGGAACACCACCGCGGATGACGTCAACCGCAGTGTCGCCGCCATGCTGCGGGTCTGGTCAAAAACCGTGCTATAGCCGGCGGCGATGTCCGTTGTTCAGCGAACGGCGACCATTCTCGCGGCCCCCGAGCGGGTGTGGACCTATCTTGCCGACCTTCACAACTGGGCGGAATGGGAACCGGACATCGTCGAGGTGTTGTCGATCGACGGTGGGCTGCACGACGGGGGCTCTCTTCGCGCGCGCATGAAACCCCGATTGCGGGCGACGATCGCGTTTACCGAGGTGGAGCGTCCCCGCCGATTCGTTTGCCACACGAATCTGCTGGCCGGGCTGCTCTCGGCCCGCGCGGTGTTCGAGCTCGACCCATCGCGCGACGGCACGGCGACCGACTTTTCTTATACTTTCCGGATGGGGGGCCCGGTGGGGGTGGTCATTCGAACCTTCAATCCCCAGAAGGTGATCAAGGGTCCGGAGACCGGTCTCACCAACCTGGTGGCGCTGGTACCGGTATCCCGCGCATAGCGGCGTCGATGACCACCGGGTAAGGGACTATTGTGCGCCCGCACGTCGGTAGTGCAGGTCGCGGAGATACGATGCCCAACAGATTCCCCCCCGATATCGGTCACCTCTTTTTGTCGCTGTTGCTGGTCTCGGCCGGCTGTGAAGGGCGTTCGACGCCAAAGCCGCCCTCGACGTCGGTGACCCCGGCCGCCAGCGAAAGCGCCCTTCCGGACGTCGCCGAGGCCGGCCTCGCCCGGGTCATTGCCCATACCGCCGGCGCCATCGCGCGGTCGGGCGCGGTCCACATCGAGCTCAACGCGCCCCTCGGGGCGCCGTCGAACCGGCCTGCGCCGGCCACGTTGATCCGCGTCGAGCCCGCGGTCGAGGGTGGGGCGGAGTGGGTGAGTGGAACCCGGCTGGTGTTCACGCCGTCTGGGGGCTGGCAGCCCGGGGTGCGGTACGCGGTCACCGTCGACGCCCAAGGCCTGGAGCCGGCCCGGTTCGAAGTGTGGGCGCTCCCCCAGTCGTTCGAAGTCCGCTGGACGGGGGTGGTGAGCCTGGTGAGCGGAGAGCGGCGATTTCGCGGCGAGATCACCACCCGCGATGCCGCCGAAGCCGCCGCGGTCGAACCGATGCTGACGGCGGCGATCGCCAAGGCGCCGCTGTCGGTGAGCTGGACCCACAGCGATGACCAGCAGCGACACCGCTTCGAAGTCACGGGTATCCCATCCTCCGAATCGTCCCAGGTCATCGACTTGGCGGTCGACGGGGCTTCGATCCAGGTCGACCGCCGGGTCACCCACCGAGCGACCGTTCCCCCCGCCGACGCCTTCGTCGCCTTGTCCGCGCGAAGCCAAGGGCGCGCGGGCCCGATCGTGATCCGCTTCTCCGACCTGCTGGCCACCACCCAAAAACCCGACGGACTGTTCTCCGTCCGCTCCGGAAGGCCGCTGCGGGTCGTCGTGCAGGGCAGCGTCGCGCGCCTGTATAGCGCGAGCGCGTGGGGCGACGTGGAGCTGGTCACCGTCTCGCGAGCCCTGCGCAGCGAAGACGGGCGACGCCTCAAGCAAGGGCGCACCTTTCGCATCACCCAGACCGCGCTCAAGCCGTCGGTGAAGTTTCTGGGTTCCGGAGTGATCGCCCCCCTCAAGGCCGGAGCGGCGATTCCCATCGAGACCGCGAGCCTGCGCGCGGTGCGGGTCACCGCGACCCGGGTGCCGCCCTCCAATCTCGGGCAGTTCTTTCAAGTCAACGGCCTCGGCGGCACGACCCAGATGAAGCGGGTGGGCCGGGTCGTATGGCGGGAGCGCGTCGACCTCGGCTCGGAACTCGGCGGCGGCACCGTGCGTCACGGTCTCGATCTGTCGAAGCTGGTCGAGCGGCAGGGCGAAGGCCTCTACCACATCGAGCTCAGCTTTCGGCCGCAGGACACCAACTACGAGTGTCCGGCGAGGTCCTTTTCGGATCTCGCCCCCGAACAGCCGGATGACGAGCAGGAGGAGGAAGACCTCACCGACTATGCCCCCGACGAGGAGAGCAGCTGGGACTACGCCTGGGGCGCCTGGATCTCCGGTCTGGATCCCGGCGAGCAATGGCGACAGCGCGACAACCCTTGCCACGTGGCGTATTACGTTCCTCAGCAAGAGCATGACATCCGCGCCGCTCGCAACGTGCTGCTGACCAACATCGCGGTGATCGCGAAGCGAGATCCATTGAATAGGGTATCGGTGTTCGCGACCGACCTCACCACCGCGGCCCCGATCCCCGATGCCCGGGTCGAAGTCTACGACTTCGTGCATCAGCGGATGGCGGCAGGGACCACCGGCCCCGACGGTCGAGTGACCCTGAACGCCGAGCGACCTCCGTTCACCGTCTTGGTCCGACACCAAAAAGACTTGGGCGCGCTTCGTCTTCACGCGTCGGATCGCCTGACCGTGTCCCACTTCGACGTCGGGGGGGCGAAGGTCAGCAAAGGCCTCAAAGGCTTCCTGTACGGCGAGCGCGGGGTGTGGCGACCAGGGGACACGATCTATCTGAACTTCCTGCTCAAGGACGAAGATCGGCGGATTCCCCAGGGCCATCCGATCTCGTTCACTCTCCGCAACCCATCCGGCGCGGTCATCGACGCAAAGCGCATCACCGAATCGGTCGGCCGCTTCTACCGCATCACCACTCGGACCGGGCGGGAGGCGCCCACCGGCGCCTATCGGGCGGAAGTGTCGGTCGGCGGGACCACCTTCGCCCGGACGTTGAGCGTGGAGGCGGTGGTGCCCAATCGGCTCAAGATCGAGCTCGACTTCGGCACCGACCTCCTCGTAGGGCCGCGCGCCCAGCTGAACACCACCTTGCGGTCTCGGTGGCTACACGGCGCGATCGCACGGGGTCTGAGGTCGGAGATCGACGTCGCATTTCAGCCCATGAAGACACGGTTCGCCAAGCACTCGGACTTCGTCTTCGACGACCCCACCCGCAAGCTCGATAGCCCGGCTCGTCGCATCTTCGACGGTGTGCTCGACGCGTCCGGGGAAGCGAAGGTCGACACCACGATCTCGACCGACGGCACGCCGCCCGGGATGCTACGGGCGACGTTCACGACCCGGGTGTTCGAGGCCTCGGGGCAGAGCAGCGCCGATCGACACACGCTGCCTTTTTCCCCCTATCCTCGCTACATTGGGGTCAAGATGCCGAAGGGCGACCGCGCCCGCGGGATGCTGCTGACCGACGTCGAACACCCGGTGCAGATCGTCGCCCTCGACCCGCAAGGGCAGCCCGTCGATACCGACGTCGAGGTCCGCATCTACAAGATCAACTGGCGCTGGTGGTGGGAGAAGGGCAGCGAGGATCTATCCCAGTACGCGGGCCAGGTCAGCTACTCGACGGTGGCCAGCGGCGACGTGGCGGTAAAAGCGGGCAAAGGGGAGTGGAAGTTCCAGATTCGTTACCCGGACTGGGGGCGATACCTCCTGACCGTCGCTGACAAGAACGGCAAGCACCGCACGGGCCGAATCTTCTACGCGGACTGGCCCGGCTGGGCCGGACGCGGCCAAAAAGACAACCCCGGCGGCCCTGCGGCGCTCACCGTGGCCGCCGACCGCCGCCAGGCCAACGTGGGGGAGACGGTCTCGGTGACCTTTCCCACCCCCGCCAAAGGGCGCGCCTTGGTGACCCTGGAGAACGGACAGCGGGTGGTGGCGAGCGACTGGGTCGAGCCACAAGGGGAGACGACGACCTACGAGTTCGTCGCCGGGCCCGAGATGACCCCCAACGTGTTCGTGCATGTCACCTTGCTTCAGCCCTACGGCGACCGCGAAAACGATCACCCGATCCGGCTGTTCGGGGTCACGCCGGTGCTGGTGAAGGATCCGAATACGCGCCTTCAGCCGGTGATCGAAGCGCCGGTGCAGATGCGGCCGGGAACCGCCCAGACCCTCTCCGTTCGTGAAGCCGACGGAAAGGCGATGAACTATACGCTGGCCATCGTCGACGAAGGCTTGCTCGGCTTGACCCGGTTCCGAACCCCCAACCCGTGGTCCCACTTTCACCGCCGCGAAGGGCTCGGGGTGAAGACGTGGGACAACTTCAACGACGTCGCCGGCGGCTTCGCGGGCGCTCTGGAGACGCTGCTGGCGATCGGCGGCGGCGACGAAGAAGAGGGCGACGACGGCACCAAAGCTCGGCGATTCCCGCCCGTGGTCATGGTTCAGGGGCCCTTCGCCCTCGCGGCGGGCGAGACCAAGGAACACACCTTAGACATCCCCGCCTACCTGGGAGAGGTGCGAGCGATGGTCGTCGCCGGCACCGACGACGCCTACGGTTCGGCGGACCGGTCGATCTTCGTGCGCAAGCCGCTGATGACCTACGCCACCGTGCCTCGGGTCTTGGCGCCGCAAGACCGGCTGCAGATTCCGGTCACCGTCTTCTCCACCATCGAAGGGGCGCATACGGTGGAGGTCGCCCTCGACGTGGCCGGTAACCTCGAGGCGGAGGCGCCGACGAAGTCCCTGAAGCTCGACGGCCCGGGGGAGGCCGCGGTCAGCTTTGCGGTCGAGGTTGGCAAGACCCCGGGCATCGCTCGCCTGAAGGTGACCGCCCGTTCCGGTCAGGCCGCCCACACCGAGGACATCGAGGTCGACGTCCGGTATCCCAATCCCCCGGAGGTCACGGTGGTGAACCATACCTTGCCTCCGGGTGAGCAGTGGTCACCGAAACTGACCCGGGAGGGGCTGCGAGAGGTCTCGGCGGAGGTCGAACTGTATCGAGGCGCGGCCATCGGTCTCGGCCATCGGCTCGGCGAACTCATCGAGTACCCCCACGGATGCTTGGAGCAGACCGTATCTCGCGCCTTTCCGCAGGTCTTCTTGCGCCAGCTTCACGACTTGACGCCCCTCGACTCGAGCCGGGTCCAGGCCCACGTGAAGGCGGCGATCGAGAAGCTGCGGCAGTATCAGAGCGCGTCGGGCGGGTTTGGGGTGTGGCCCAACGGGCGGAGCCACGACTGGACCACCAATTGGGTGGGCCACTTTCTGCTCGAAGCGCGTCGCGCGGGATTCGTGGTCGAGGACGATCGCATCGAGCGCTGGCGGGCCGAACAGGAGCGACGCGCCCGCCGCTGGTCGGAGACCGGGGACGCCCGGTCCGCGCTGACCCAAGCCTATCGGCTGTACACCCTGGCCCTCGCCGGCAAGCCGGATCTGTCGAGCATGAATCGGCTGCGTGAACAGCCCGACCTCGACCCGTTGGCCGCGATGCGGTTGGCGGTGGCCTACGCGTTGGTGGGCGACCCCGAGGCGGCCGAAAAGCTGATTCCGGCCGAGATCGCCTACGTCGATCTCGATCGACCGGATCCGACCTTCGGATCCGCGATTCGCGATCGCGCCATGGTTCTCGAAGCGTATGTCCTGATCGGTCGGCAGACCGAGGCCGAGGCGTTGGCCACCACCGTGGCCACCGCGCTCGATGGCCGGCAGCCCCTGAGTACGCAAGAGACGGCGTTCGGGCTGTTGGCGATGACCCGTTACCTCGCCGCGACCGCCGACCAGGCGCCGCCTTCGGTCACCATCCGCGACGGAAAGGCAGCGCGGTCCGTTTCCCTCGACAAGCCCGTCTACCGCCAGAAGCTCGACCTCGCCGGCCCGGCGGGCGACGGGAAGGTCGTGCTCGCGAACACCGGCGCTCGCCCGGTGCAGGTCCGGCTCGTTCGGCGAGGTCGGCCGGACGTAGGAGAGAGCGAGCCGGCGGCAGAGGGGTTGACGGTCAACGTGCGATACTCGACCGACGGGGTCGGATTCGTTCAGGGAGAAGACATTGAAGCGATCGTCGAGGTCAGTAACGTGAGCGCCAGCCATCTCACCGACCTCGCCCTGACCCAGGTCGCGCCGTCGGGCTGGGAGATCCGAAACGACCGGTTCGAAGGACGACAGGATCCGAGCGGCAACTATACGTATCGGGACATCCGGGACGACCGGGTGCTCACGTACTTCGAGCTGGGGCCCAAGGCGTCCAAGCGATTCAAGATCCGGCATCACGCCGCGTTCGTCGGTCGATTCTACCGGCCTCCGGTTCGGGTCGAGTCGATGTATCAGCCGGCCTTGATGGCCCAAACCGCCAGCGACTGGGTCGAGGTGGTGCCTCCTGGGGCCGACGAGTGATTTCGCGCCGCTGGTGGCGCCGCCTCGCCGGCGCCGCCGCCCTCCTCGCGGGCGGCTTCTACCTGCTGCCGATCGTCGAGCCGAAGGGGCCGCTCAGCCGCATGCTCGTCGACCGCGACGGACGGTTGCTCGCGGCTCGCGTGGCCGATGACGAGCAGTGGCGGCTGCCCGCCACCCCCGCGCTCCCCGAGCGGTACGTGACGGCGCTGCTGGCGTTCGAGGACCGCCGGTTCTTCTATCACCCGGGCGTGGATCCGCTGGCGGTCGGCCGGGCGCTGGTCGGCAATTTTCGATCGGGACGCACGGTCAGCGGGGCGAGCACGATCACCATGCAGGTGATCCGTCTCGCCCGCCCCGCGTCCCGGACGTGGTGGCAAAAGCTCAAGGAGAGCGCGCTCGCCCTGCGGCTCGACAGTGTGCGAACGAAACGCCAGATCTTGGCCACCTACGCCCAGTACGCGCCTTTCGGCGGCAACGTGGTGGGGCTCGAGGCGGCCGCGTGGCGATACTTCGGGCGTTCCAGCCCATCGCTGACCTGGGCCGAAGCGGCCCTGCTCGCGGTGCTTCCCAACAGTCCGAGCCTGATGCACCCCGGCCGCGGTCGCCAGCGCCTGCGGGCCAAGCGAGACCGCCTCCTCGATCGCCTCCATCGCGACGGCCGGATCGACAAGCTGGAGCTGCGGCTGGCCAAGGCGGAGCCCCTGCCCCAGGCCCCCCAACCGATGCCCCAGCTCGCCCTTCACGGCCTCGCCC